>NZ_JBHUVA010000002.1:0-116658 GCF_042670805.1 Micromonospora sp. NPDC057141
GGGGAGAGGCGCCGGGGCCACGACGGGCCCGGCCGGCTTCGGTGCTGCCGTGGGTCAGCGGTCGACGGCGGTCCCGTCCACCGTGGCCGCCTCGGCACCGGCGTTGCGCGCCGCGCCCAGCTTGGCGAGCAGGCCGGCCAGGTCGATGCCCGTCAGGTCGGTGCCGAGCTGGAGGCCCTGCGCCACGTTGCTCGCCACCGACTTCGTCAGCGACGACGCCCCGTCGGTGGAGATCACCGTCAGCTTGTCGATCGCGCCGATCGGTGCGCTGGCGGCCTCGACCACCTGCGGCAGCACCCGGACCAGCAGGTCCAGCACTGCGGCCTCCCCGTACGCGGCGAACGCCTCGGCCTTGCGCGCCATCGCGTCGGCCTCGGCCTGGCCCCGGGCGAGGATGGCCGTGGCCTCGGCCTGGCCCTCCCGCTCGACGGCCTCGGCGATCGCGGAGCGCCGGCGCTGCTCGGCCTCGCCCTCCTTGGCGCCCTCGATCGCGTTCGCCTCGGCCAGCGCGGCCCGGCGGGCCCGCTCGCCCTCACCGGTGAGCCGGGCCTGCTCGGCGGCGGCCTGCGCGGCGGCGATGACGGCCTGCCGCTGCGCGTCGGCGTTGAGCACCGCCGCGTTGCGGGCCGCCTCGGCCTCCTGCTCCACCTTGTACCGGGCGGCGTCGGCGGGCTTGCGCACCTCGGTGTCGAGCTGGCGCTGCTTCAGCTCGGCGTTGCGCTCGGCCACCTTCTGCTGCTCGGAGAGGATCGCCTGGTCCCGCTCGGCCTGGGCGAGCGGCCCGGCCGCCGCCGACTTCGCCTTCGCCGCGTCGATCTCCGCCTGGATGCCGGCCTGCTTGAGCGACAGGTTCCGGTTGGCCTCGGCGATGGCCTCCTCGGCGAGCAGCCGCTCCTGCTCGGCCTGCTGCCGGGCCCGTGCCTCGGCGATCGCCGCGTCCTTGAGGACCCGGGCCGCCTCCGGTCGCCCAAGGTCCTGGAGGTACGACCCCTCGGCCACGATGTCCTGGAGCTGGAACGTGTCCAGCACCAGCCCCTGGTTGGTCATCGAGTGCTCGGCCTCCTCGGCCACCGCGCTGGCGAACGCCGCCCGGTCCCGGATGACCTCCTCGATGGTGAGCCGGCCGACGATCGAACGCAGCGCGCCGGCCAGCACCTCGCGGGTGAAGTTGTCGATCTCGTCCTGCTGGTGCAGGAAGCGCTGGGCGGCGGCGCGGATCGCGTCCTCGGTGCCGCCGACCTTGACGATGGCGACGCCGTGCAGCTCGGCCCGGATGCCCTGCTTGCTGACCGCGCCCTTGATGCCGACGTCGATGCGGCGGCTGGACAGGTCCAGCGACTGGATCTTCTGCACCACGGGCAGCACGAACACCGACGCGCCGAGGACGACCTTCTGCCCGGACATGTCGGTGGACCGGCCGCCGTCGGCGGTCTGCGTGGTCCGGCCCTTGCGGCCGGTGACGATGAACGCCTCGTTGGGCCCGGCGACCTTGATCCGGGACAGCACGAACAGGATGAGGACGACGACGAGGAGTACCGCGCCGCCGATGGCGATGAGAAGGGCCATGCGACTTCCGCTCTGCGAGGGGGAAAGGGTTCAGTAGGTCTCGACGTGCACGCTGGTCTCGCTCAGGGCCTCGACCACGAAGATCTGTTCGCCCATCCCGATCGGCCGGTCGGCGCGGGCGTTGAGCTTGACCGGCTGGCCGGCGACCCTGACCCGGACCTCGCCGTAGCCGTCCACGGGGATCGGGGTCACGACCAGGCCGAGCGCGCCGACGAGGTGGTGCCGGGTGGGCGTGGGGTCGGTGCGCATCGTGCGGGCCGCCCGGCTCATTCGGGCCGCGACCCAGGCCGTGGGCACCGCCGCGACCGCGCCGCCGGCCACCGCCGCCGCGATCATCCCGGGGGTACGCGCACCGAGCAGCTCGTTGACGATCGCCGCGCCGAAGCCGAACGCGCCGGCGAACCCGGCGACCGCCTCCAGAGACACCGGCCCGTCGGCGCCGGGATGGCTGAAGTGGAACAGCTCGGTGCCGAGCAGGGCCAGCGCCAGCACGCCGACGCCCGCCCCGCCGATGATGAGGAAGATGAGCGTCCCGGTGGCCACGACCTGCACGGTATCGACACCGCGCAAGGTCATCCGGCGTCCGGCCGGCAGCCTCGTTACCGGGGGGCGACGGTGATGTTCCGGTCGACCAGCTCGGGCGGTACCGGCTGGCGCACCAGTTCCCGTCCGGTCGGGTCGGCGAGCACGAAGTCCCGGTCGCCGTACGGGCGTCGGTAGAGCAGGCGGTCGTCGGTGACGAAGGCGGCGTCGGCGGCCGGCAGGGACCGGACCACCCGGCCGTCAGCGGTCTCGACGAGCAGCGGTTCGCGCTGGCCCTGCACCACCACGAGCCGCCCGTCGGGCGACCAGGCCCACGGGCCGGACGGGTCGCCGGGCATGGCGACGAACCGGGTGGGCCGGCCGTCGTCGGCGGAGAAGAGCTGCACCCCCCGGCGGGGGTGCCGGGCGGACTCGGACGTGGGTGCACCCGGCTTCGTCTGCTGGAGCACCACCTCCCGGCCGTCGCGGGTCCAGGTGAAGAAGCAGGAGTCGGTGCAGAAGTAGCGGTCGGTGTCGACGGGAAACGACCGGAACCCGCCGTTGGCATCGAGCATGCCGAGGCGCATCGGATCGCCCTCCGCCCGGAGGGTCAGCAGGAGGCGGCGGCCGTCCGGCGACCACTGCGGCTGCATGAGCCACTTTCCGGTCCGGAACCAGCTCGTCCGCCGCCGGGCCGCATCGGCCAGGCCGATCTCCCCGGGCCGGTCCTCGTCTGCCAACGCACTGAACGTGCCCTTCGGCGCGGGCCATACCCCGTCGTACCCCTCGGCGCGCAGGTAGCGGCCCCGGTCGCGGTCCAGCACCCAGCCAAAGCCGCCCCGGACGGCGCTGGTGACCACCCAGCCGCCGGGCAGGGCCAGCGGCGACGCACTCCAGCTCGGCCCCGGGGTGGGCAGCATCTCCGGGGTCGGGGTGACCGTCGCCGTCGGCTCGGGCACGGCCGGCCGGACCGGTGATTCCGGCCTGAGCAGCACGAACGGCAGCGCCACGGCGGCGACGGCGACCAGGGCGGCACCCGCTGCCGCAGCCGCCCGCCGACGAACCCGCAGCCTCCGGCCGCGCCGCATCGCCCCCGCCGCCAGGTCCGGCACCGGCCGCGCCTGGAGTGCGAGATCACGTACGGCCGCCCGTAGCGCCTCCTCGGCCGGGGAACTCATCGGGACACCTCCGGACGCTCGGCGTACTCGGCGAAGCCCGGCACGAGCCGGCGGAGCTTGGCCAGGGCCCGGGACGCCTGGCTGGCCACCGTAGTCAAGCGTTGTTAGAAGCCAATCCTTGTAGGCGGGCGCTGAAATCCGACACTCGGCGCCATTCCTGTCAGAGTGACAGTAAGTCTATGGTCGATTCATGTCTGACGATCGTTGGGTTCCGCCGACCGTTCTTCTTGCGGTTGACCTCGTCATCCTCACCTTGCGGGAGTCCTGCCTTCATGTGCTGTTGATCGAGCGCGGGGTTGAGCCCTATCAGGGCGCCTTGGCCCTGCCTGGCGGCTTCCTCGGCCACGAGAAGGAAGACCTCGTGGCTGCTGCCCATCGAGAGCTTGCCGAGGAGGCGGGCTTGGGGCCGGATCAGTTGCACCTCGAACAACTTGGCGTCTACGGCGCGCCGGATCGTGACCCCCGAGGGCGGGTGGTCTCCGCGGCTTACCTGGCCATCGCCCCTCGGCTACCCGAGCCAGTCGCCGGCACCGACGCATCCCGGGCGTGTTGGACACCGGTGGAGCAGGCGTTGTCCGGTGACGGGCAACTCGCCTTCGATCATGAGCAGATCCTGACCGATGGGGTCGATCGGGCGCGGGAGAAGTTGGAGCGCTCGGCGCTCGCCACCGCCTTTTGTGGTCCGACCTTCACGATCTCGGAGCTTCAGGACGTCTACGAGGCGGTGTGGGGCGTGCGGCTGGACCCACGGAACTTCTACCGGAAAGTGCAGAGCGTGGACGGCTTCATCGTCCCCGCCGGGCCGAGTCGCAAGACCGATGGTGGGCGTCCCGCTCGGCTATTCCGTCCTGGGCCCCGCACGGCTCTTCACCCTCCGATGATCCGACCCTTCAGCCAGGCAGACAGGGAGACAGCGTGAGCACGAACAGCGGTCTCGTCGTGATCCTCACGGCGCTGGACCTCGAATACGCAGCGGTCCGCGACCAACTGACCGACCTACGTGTAAGGCGGCACCCCGCCGGCACCCGCTTCGAGGTCGGCCGGATCGGCCAGAGCGAATGCAGGGTCGCCCTGGGGCTGGTCGGTAAGGGCAATCATCCGGCCGCGGTGCTCGCCGAGCGGGCGATGGCCGAGTTCTCCCCGGACGCTGTGCTGTTCGTGGGAGTCGCCGGTGGCCTTTGGCCCAACATCCGACTCGGTGACGTCGTCGTCGCCAGCAAGATCTATGCCTACCACGGCGGCACCAGCGAGGACGACGGTTTGAAGGCCCGACCGAAGGCGTGGGAAATCCCCCACGAGGCCGACCAGATCGCCCACCACGTCGACAGGTCCGTCGCGTGGCGTCGTGGTCTCCCCGTAGGCGCAGCACCCAAAGTCCACTTCGGGCCGATCGCCGCAGGGGAAGTGGTGCAGGACTCGGGGATCTCCGAACAGGCCCGCTGGATCCGCCAGCACTACAACGACGCCGTTGCGATCGAGATGGAAGCGGCCGGTGTGGCCCAGGCGGGCCATCTCAACCGTGCCCTGCCCGTGGTGGTCGTGCGCGGCATCAGCGACCACGCCGACGGCAGCAAGGCAGCCACGGACGGACAGGACTGGCAACCGAAGGCCGCACGCCACGCCGCCGCGTTCGCCACCGCACTGGCGCGAGAACTGATTATCGACGGGCCGTCCAGCCGAGGCGGCGCGGACCGGGACGGGAGCCCCACGATGCGCATGAGCAACCGCAACATCGCCACCGGGAACGCCCAGGTCGGGGTGCAGGCCGGGCAGATCTACGGCAACGTCACCGTCGGCGCTGGCGCCGATCAGCCGATCGATCTGGCAGCGAGCATCGCAGACCTGCGAACCCACCTCAAGGAGGCCCACCTCGACGGACAGTTGGACGAAGAAACCTACGCCGCGGCCGAGTCGGAATTGGAGGCGGCGGCTGCATGCGTCTCGGCGGGCACAGCCGAGAAGAAGAATGGCCTGATGGTCGCGCTCAAGCGGTTGCGGGGCCTGGTCGCCGACGTGTCTGAGCTGGCCGCGCGGCTCGCAGTGATCATCGCCGTGGTGCGGGACCTGTGATGACGACCCCGACCGCGACCAACGTCGCCCAAGGAGACGCGCACGTCGACGTACAGGCAGGCGTAGTCCACGGTGACATCAACTTTTACCGCCTGCCCCCACACCCGAGTCCGGAGGAGCAGTTCGCCTTCGCGCTGAAGTATCTCGACGCGCGAGTTCGTGATCAGGCGCGCGAGCTCATCGAAAAGGCTGTCGCCGGTGGGTATGTGACCACGGAGGTCCAATTCTACCGGCTGATCGCCCTGTTGAGCGGACGCACCCTGCGCCAACTCGCCCCCGAGGAACTGGAGCGCCTCACCGCCATCTGCGCCAGCCTGCCCCACCTCGACGACCATGACGAGTGGACTGCGGGGTTGAAGGTAGTCATCCGCCTCCTGGCTCCCGTCGGCGCCGCCGAGACGGATCTCGTGGTTAAAGAGATCGACGCGCTGAACCGGCGTCAACGCGACGGGATCTACGGCCACCTCGAAGCGCTACGCGAAGGCGCGATGCAAGAAGAGATGTGGCGGAAGTCCGTCGCCCTGGCGGACTCGCAGCGCACAGCGGAGGACCGATTCAACCGCGTCTGGAAGTTCTTTCATCCCACACCCGCGCAGCCTCGGACCCTACCGGTGCAACCCGCTGCTGTTGCGCTGCGCGACTGGCTACGCGCCGGCGCCGGCGCGGCCGTGTTCACTCTAGCCGTGGTGCAGATGATCGTGCTGGTGGCGGCCCGCGGCACGCTCGACCCGTTCCTCGGTCTACTCGCCGCCCTGGTCGGACTGGCCGCGTTTTGCGTCGGTGGGGCGGACCGGTACTACCGCGGAAGACGGCTGCGCGCGAAGGAAGCCCAGATCCGTCCACCCCAGCAGCGGCGACGAGAGGCGCCACCGGGAGGCTTCGCCCGCAAGGTGGACCGGCTCTTCGACCGCTACTTCCGCCGGTACGTGCCCGAAGGAACCGACCGAGCCTACTGGCTCGACCAGACGGCGGGGATCCGGCGGCACCTCCGCGACGAGGTGGTCGAGCTCTACCGGGAACAGCGCATCGAGGCCGAACGGGTCGCCTGGCTCGTTCGACACCTGGTGGGAGATGTCCGAGGGCAATGGGAACGAGACACGCTGACGGCGTACCGCCAGCAGCTGCGTAACCCTGCCAGAACCAAGGCCCTCCACCTCGGGGGACTGGCCCTCCTTGCCGCGGGGAGCCTCTGGGCCGTTCCTGCCATCGTGACCAGCGCCCCCTTGTCCGGCACAGGTTGGTTTCTGCTCGCGGTGGCGTCCGCGGTGCCGGCGGTGCGCTCGTCGTTTCGGGTCGTCGCCGAGCGACGCAGGGTCGCCGACGACCAGGCGGAACGCAACGACAAGGACACGGCCCGCTGGGCGGCATACCACCGGTGGTGCCACAAGCTGTCCGACAAGCCGTCGGACACCGAGATGGCCACCTGGTTGGAAAGCGACCGCAAAGTCCTGGTCGACCAGGCCATGCAGCAATACCGACTCCGCCCCAGCCAGGTAATCGCCCACGCCTTCATCGAGGCGCCGGCACCCTCATACAAAAAGGCCCGCTACCCGCAAGGGCCATGGCGGTACTCCCGGTATCGCCTGCTGCTGTTCCTCCTCACCGACGACGGCGTCCGGCAGGTCAACATCGATCTCGACTTCGAAACCTCCGCAAGCCGCACCACCCAACGGCTCAACTACCGTTTCGACGCCGTCGCCGCCGTACGGATCGACGGCATCGCCACCCGACAGCAGACCTTCGAGCTGACTCTGTTCAACGGAGAACCCATCTCAATCCGAGTGAGCGATCCTGACAACGGGACGCTCCAGCACGACGAGGACCCAACCAAGATCGCTGAGCTGTCGCTAGACGCTGCCGGGCTCAGTCACACTCTGCACGTCCTCGAAGGCGTCGCCGCCGAAGGCAAGGAATGGGTCAAACACCGACGCGACCGCGCAGACGAAAGGCTTGCCAACCTCGCGAGCGCCATACGCGGGCTGCTCGATTAGGTCAGGGCGGTATCAACACCATTGCAGAAATTAGGTAGGAGCCTACCTATTTGGATGGTGCACCTTCCCGGTAGTCAAGTGGCTATAAAAGCCAAACCGTCTGCGTGGCACCTCTGGCTATGCGCTGCTCGGTGTGGACTTGGCTATTCAAGTCCCAAGCTGCGGACAGTAGAACTCGATAAGGGCGCGCGTGAGTTGTTCGCCACGGATGGCTACGGCCTGTAGGTCCGCAGGTGTCATCCGGGCGAAGTTGGTCGGGTATGCGACCACCTGTTCGCGCTCAACGAGGTCTGCTATTGGGACTGGGAGGCGGTCGTCACGCATCCCTAGGTAGGAGTACACGAATCCCTTGACGTGGCCTGTTGCTGCTAGTTCGTGGACCCGAGCGCGGGAACCGTCTTGATTGCGTGTGTGGGCGATCTCGAAGCTCCGCTTGAGTCTGCCCAGCATGAAGTTCGGTGCCCGAGGCGCCGTTCGGCCTGGGCCGGCGTCAACCGCGATGATGTAGTCGAGGTCGTACACGTGACTGGTGTGTTGCCTTGATCGTCCAGGGAGCAGCGGGCTGAGGCCGAGGTTGTCGTAGACGCCTCCGTCGGTCATCGACATCGTTCTGATGTGCTGGCTGCCGTCGGCTCGGGTGAAGGTGTAGGTGCGGTTGATTTGGGGCAAAAGGACCGGGAATGCGGCTGAAGCGGCCACTGCGTCTGCGACTGATACCGGTCCAATGATGGTGCCGTGCGGTGAGCAGGAGGAGACGTCGCTGCCAAACCGGACAGCATTGCCGGTTGACAGGTCAGTTGCCGAGATGACGGTGCTCAACCCGGGGTGAGTGACCTGGGGCATCGCCTTGGACCCAAATGACCGGGAGGCCAGCGCATCAACGAGCGCCTCGGTTCTGCTGCTGCGGCGAGGGCGGCTTTTTCCGCCGGGCAGTGCCGCGGACGTAGCGCTCAGGATGTTGGTCATCGTTCTGCGCGGCGTGAAGGTGCGCTTGGCGAGTTCCATCTGCAGGCCGCGACCGAGAAGGTCGGTGACGGTTGAGTCGAATTCCCCGAAGTCCTCCGGTCCATAGGCCCACATAGCCGTTAGCAGGCTGCCGCCGCTGATTCCTGAGACGACGCGCACGTTGGGCAGGACTCCGCGGTCGTGCAGCGCTCGTAGCGCTCCAAGCCCGAATGCGGTGGCACGAAACCCTCCGCCGGAGAGCGCGAGCCCGACACGTGGCCGCTCGGTCGCCGTGCTCACGGACGCCTCCTGAGCCATGCCCACCAGGGCGAAGGGCGACCGATCGGTCCTGGAACCGACTCGCCACCACGGCGTACCCGTACGGGGCTGCCCGATCCGCCGCGGAAGTACCATCCGGCGGGAAGCTGCTGAAGATTCAACCCACCCACGTACCCAGGGTGTCCGCTCATGACTGGGCCGTCTGAGCGCGGCACGACCCTAAGGTAGACATCGGGTCGGACTCCGGCCTTACAGTTGCGCCAGTTCCACCAGGTTCCCTCGTCGCCGCCTAGGATCATCATTAACGCCCGCCGGGTGGTCCCGTCCGGGGCAACGATTGATGCCATGCCCTGCTCATCCGTCGGACTCGGACGCGCGCGCCCTGAGGGATGGCTGTGCCAGAAGCCGACGAACCCGGTGGCGCTCGCGGTCCGCCTGACCTCAGCGCTGACGCGTTCCTGCGTGCCTTGGATACCGTGGTGGAAATAGGTCGCGGACAGGTAGCTGTCCGGCGGCGGGCCCGTGACCTTGTCGATGTACACGACGCCGGTCGCGTCGTCGAACGCCCCGAGGAGCATCCCGCCGGTCTCGATCTCCGGTGTCCGAACCCTAGCCCCGCGCTGGACTTCGGCGCGGGCTTCGGCAAGCGCTGTAACGCTCACTCGGACTTGGAACTCTCCTGATTCGTCGGTCTGCACGACGTCGGCTGGCCAGCTCACGCGTGAGGTACCGGTCGTGGCCGCCGCCCCCATCCGGACTGCGGAGGCGAAGGCCACCTGCTCGTCGCCTACCGTCTCCCGGTGGCCGCGGTCAGTTGCATGAAGGACCATCAGCGCTTCGTGGAGCATCATGCCGGCGAGCGCGGCCGACTGCGCTGCCGAGCCGACAAAGGTCGGCGAGGAGCAGCCAGGCTCAGGGAAGAATAGCTTGGTTCGCGGAGTTGCTGGGAACAGGTCGTCGCCTATATCGACCCATCCAGCTGTCTTCGACGCGGCCAGGAGTGACACCTTGCGGAAGGTATCGGCGGCCGCGCCGGTCGCCGCGGGCAGGTTCGTGGTGACCAGACCGCGTTCGGCGTTGTGTCCGATGACCATCGTGACCAACGGTGGGCGTACGGCGGCATCTTTTCGGGCTAACTCGATGTTGGAGCGGACTGATGCGTCAGCTGTCGCGTCGATGACCAGGTCGTACGCGCTCAGGTCCTGATCCGGTGCGAAGAACCCGGACCGTACGTTTCCGTGCGACGGCGTTACATCAAGGTCATCACGGATGGCGGACAGGCGGCGTGCAAGCGCGCGTGCCTTTCCGAGACCGATGTCGGCGTCGGTGTACGGCTGCCGGACCAGGATTCCGGGGTTCACCACGGCGTAGTCGGCGACGGTCAATTCCTTCACGTCAGCCCGCACGCAGAACTCCGAAACCGGCGCCCCCAGGGCGCCCGACCCGAGCACCAGGACGCGTCGGCCGGCAAGCCAGTTCGACGGGGTGCCCCGGTCGCGGCGTTGGGTTACCTCCGGCCGCATTTCCATAACCCGCATCCAGGCGATCGGTGAGGAGTCGAACAGGCTGAAGGCTAGGTCGCGGACCTTGCCCTGAAGCTCGGCAGACTCTCCAGACACCTGAAGGTCGCGAATCTGCGCGAACAGGTCGGTGACCGCCGCGCTCAGGGCGTCCAGCTTCCACGCGGCCAGGTGGGCCAGGCGCACGTCTCCCTCCACCCGTCGAGACGGCGTGCCGACGAGCATCGCCGTGAACAGCGGAGCTTCTTCGTCAGTCGTCTCGTCCCAGGGGTTTCCCGCTGCCTCTGCATTGAGATCGACCTGCCGAGCTCGTAGCTTCCTGTTGATGTACGTGCAGGACGCCAGGTCGTTGAGGAGAGCGTCCTTGTCATAGCCCGACTCAGCGAGCCCGGCACTAAGGGATTTCACGTCGTCGGGGTACTCGGATCCGAACTCGTCGGGCGTCAAGACAACCGGGATAGCGATCAAAGGCCTGCCACCGTGGAACACCTCGATCGCGTCGGCCTCTGCCCGAGCGATCGCTGCGTCCATGTCGACCCACTCCAGGACGTCGACCCGCTTGCGTCGGCTGTTCACCGCGCACCAGGCGACCTGGGTGCCGGCCTTTCTGCCGGACCCATCCGCAGCCCAGGGCACTCGGTCGGCCAAGTTCGGGTGAACTAGCAGCCGGCCAGCGTCGGCACTCGTGTACACCGCCGGCGGATGCAGCGGCTGACCCTCCGGGTCCAACGTCCCGGCAGCCGCGTTCTCGACCCACTTCGACAGCCGGCCAATAAATCCGCGCATGCCGTCTGCCGGACTCCACTCGACTGACGGCGCGGCGTACAGGCAAAGGGAACTTCCCCACTGGACGTGGGGCGTGCGAGCCCAGCGCTTGTGGACTGAGAACACACTCGGAGGCACGAACGGGAAGCCGTCATTGATGACGACCTTGAACCGCTCCCGATCGCGCACCGTAATTCCGGTCGCCGTGTGCGCAAGCCCCGAGGTGTCGAGCGAGATAGTGAACGCGGTGTTCCCGTGGACGTTCGTCCACTCCTTGAGCACCTCGACCGCGCCGTCAGCTACCTCGACCAGGTCGAGGAGCTGACGGCGGGCGAGGACGGCGCCGTCAGCGGTCACACCCGAACCCGACGGCAGTAGAGGGCGCGGCCTCTGAGCCCCTGTCGGCCTTGATCGCGGCCTGGACCCGCTCGGAGCCGGTCATGGCCGCTGTCTCGGAGACCGATACCACGCCACCGGCATACCGGCCCGCCGCGGTGGCCGCCGCTGCGACCTCCGACAGCCGCCGGCGCTTGCGGCCAGCGGCCTTCGCAACGTCCGCGCTCTTGGCGGAGTGCTCGACGACCTCATCCTCGACGATCCGGGCACCGTTCGCATCAATGCCGAGCACGACCGGCGACGGGTCCTCCACGGAAGGCCACTCCATCGTGCAGATCAACCGGTCGGCGTAGTCCTTGTACCGATCGGCCGCCTTCTTGTGCGGTGGGTTCGCGCCATCGACGTCCGAGGCCGGGATGGGACGGCTGCTCGCGACGACCACCGAGCCTTCGCGGGCGTGTCGCTCAAAGGCTTCGAGGATGTCGGTTTTCAGGACGTCCTTGCCGTCTTCACGCACGTACATCACGCGCTTGGAGCAGTGGTGAGGAGCAAGCATCAGATTCCACTCCAGGTACTGCGCTCTGTCGTGGCCCTCGCTGTACTTGAAGATCTTCATGATCGTCTCGTACGCCAGGTCACCGAACAGCAAGACCTTGCAATCCTGGCCGCCGTCTTCGGTGAGGGTGACCTGCAGTGACAGGGACGTCTCGTTGCGCGCGGCGGCACAGTCGTCCTTGAACGGCGCGTGGATGAAGGCCTCGAACCGGCCGACGTGATCGACGCCGTTGATCTTGGTGACGCTGATCCCCGGCTTCAGAAGGTACTCCTCGGGGAGTTCGTGGTAAGCGTGCTTGTGCTCGTCGGTGTCGTAGCCGACCACGAGGACGCGGTCACCCAGAGCGATCTCCTCGCCGTCGGCGACCGCCTTCTTCACCGCTTCGACGCGACGCTTGACCTCCTCATGGAATGCCTTGGCGTCCTCGCACAGGTCGGTGTCATCGCCGTCGTCCAGGTACTCCCGCCACATCCGCGGAGTAGCCCACAGCTCGCCGATCGTCGCCTTGTCCAGCAGGTCGGCGAACCCGCTGCAGTGATCCTTGTCCGCGTGCGTCAGCACGAACGCAGACAAGAAGGGACGACCGTCCGAACCGATCGGCAACGCCTCCACCAGCAGGTCAACGACGGGCACCTCAGGGGTGTCGTCGTCATCCGCCTTCGCGCGGTCGTTCAGGTCCACCTGCATCAGCACCTCGTCGGTGACCACCACCGTCGAACTGTCGCCTGTGCCGACCGGCCAGAACACCACACCCATATCGGGAAGTTCCGTACTCACTAGCACTCCTCGTCTTCAAGCAGGCCTGGTCGAAGCATGTATACGGACAGCTTCACAGGCCCTCCACAATGTGACGTCGGCACCCGAGCGGCGGCCTGCTGCCCGACTTCACGTGGCAACGAAGACCGCTAAGAGGTTAAAAACCGACATAAAGTGCACGTTGCGGATGCGCGGAACGGCCGCAGGCCCTAGGCTGCGAGCTCAGGCCCCGCCGTACCGAGGTGTCGCAAGCATCTCGGTGCGCGGGGTCTTTCCGTTCATGCCGCACGTGCAGGTCCGAAGCGGCAGGCGGCCCCGTGGGCCACCGCTCCGAGCGCCAGGGGTTGTGGGTGCAGGGTTTGACCCGGACGGCGGCCCTGGAGGGTGGTTGGACTCGCCGACATGCAAGCCGCCGAGGGGGTCCTCGACGGCTTGCCACCCGCTGGCCGAATTGGCGCCCCTCGGCCGGCTGTGGCTGATGTTGCGAGTGTGACTATACCGGAGGGCCCTAGCGATCACCAACTCCGTGTGAGGAAATCTGGCGTTCATTGGCTGTTCGTGTGAGATTGCAGCACAGAAAGCCGACGCGCCCTCGAGGAGTGGCGTCCACGCATGCTAGATTGATCAAGAAGTCCCTCCTGCCTGGATTGACGTGAATGACGACATCACCCGAAATGCCGGACCGAGGCGAGAAGCGGCCCGAGCCCGGCTGGTCCGTCCTGCTCGCCCGGAGGATCGCTGCCGAGGTTCGGTACTGGCGCGAGCAACGCGGCATGACCGCGCTCCAGCTGGCGAGGAGAACCGCTCAGCTCGGATATCAGATGCCCCGCAGTGTCCTCGCGAATCTGGAGAACAATCGGCGCGACACCGTCACTGTCGCCGAGTTATTGGTCTTGGCTGCTGCGCTTGACGTCCCCCCAGTTCTGCTCATCGCACCGGTCGGACGTGAACGCGGTATCGAGGTGCTGCCCGCAACGCGAACCACACCGTGGCATGTCCGCGGTTGGATTCACGGTGCGGTAGAACCTAACTACCAGGGATTCTCGGCCACGATGTGGCAACAGAGCAGGCGAGCCATCGCGCTCTACGACATCCACCGCCTCTTAGTCAGGGAACATCAACAGATCGAGCGACGGATCCAGCAGTTGGCCGATCAGGAGCATCTCGTCGTTGGCGAGATCGCCTCGGACGACCTTCGCCTAAGCCGAGGCCCGCTGGCGGACTTCGTCACCGAACTCGCTTACAGTCTCGACCGCCTGCGCGTGCATCGCGGCTTGATCAAGTCCGAGGGATTCCAGTTGCCCGAATTGCCGCCAAGTATTTCAGCGGCATTGAAGGAGACCGCATCAAGCGGCAGGCACCGCCAAGCGACTGGAGATGACCAGGATGATCACCTCTTGCCACCCCTGGTCTATCAGGAGTTGATGGCATCCAGGCCAGTTCGTGACGGCAACGAACCGAACCAAGAATCGCGCGGGTGATCGTCCTCAGAGCCCTACCGGCTCATGAGCCACCGGGAGGGATGCCACCTTGGCGTGGCGACTGCCGCCGTCGGCGCCCTAACTGGTCATCGACGCGTTTCACCCGCAATTGCATTCATGGCCGGCACCCGGCAGCGTCGCAGTCGCTCACCCTGACTCGGCGGGATTTCCTGCCGCAGCGGCACACCGCCCACACGGACGAGCAAAACCGTCCAGGCCCTGCCCGGACTGGTTGGATTGGCGCTGGTCCGAGCAGGATCCGTCCGTGGTGAAGCTTCCGGCGCGACGGCGCGGCCGGACGCCGCAGAGCGTCGACGGGTCATCCACCGTCCCTGGTCAGCGCGGCCGGGTCGAGCGCCTGCTGCGGAGGGGGGCGAACCGCCCGACCGACTCCAGCCTCGGGAAAGGCGAGCGCGTTGAAGAACTTGTCCGACTCCGCGGCGCGGATGACCTCGATCTTTTCCAGGAAGGTGCGTGTCGCCTCGCGAGCGAGTTTCTCGCGACGCCTTGGGTCATCCATCAATTCGGCCTGGACGAAGTCCATATTCCAATGGTGGAAAGCATAGGTGAGCTCGAAATGGCTGCGCCGGAGCAGGCTCCACATCTGGTCCCACTGGTAGAAGGTGCGAAGGCCCGTTGCTGTGGCGATGGTTACGCCGGCGAAGGCGATCGGCGCATCCTTTCCCGGGTAGCTGAACCCGGCGAGCAGCGGCAAAGCCGAACTGATTGTAATGACCAGGACGCCACTCGCCCGGAAGCGCCGGCCGTGCCATTTCGCCCGCCAGTCGTACTTTTTCTGCAGGCTTTCGAATCTGGTCTCGGCCAGTCGCCGGTGCGTGGTCATTGCTTCGTCTAACGCCACGGACCTGCTGCCGACATCCTCGCGATCCCCCGCAACTCATCGGGCATGCCCTGATGCTAACTGTCACTCACAAGACGGTCTATAGCTGGAGAAAACAATGTTGTCGGCAAATTGTCGGGCGAACTGTTCCTGCTCCGGCGTGGCGACCGGCCAGGCGACCACCGGCACGCCTCGCCGACGCCACCAAGCCACCAGCCGCGACGGGAACCCGTCAACCTCGTAGGCGAGGAAGTCCGGCCGGACTACGAAGTTGCTGACCATGCTCCTACCGAGCATCCGGCTTACGGGATCGGCAGTGCGCAGCAGCCCGCAGATCCGTCCGACGGGGGACCGCCGCAGCATCGCGACCCGCAGTGCCGCGACCAGCAGCGGATCAAAGGACTCGACCGCATACTGCCCGGAATAACCGGCCAACTGCTGCAGTACGGCGACAGCCAAGGACGGAGGCGGCGAGGGCACCGGGCGCTTCAACTCGATCAGCAGAGGCACCCGCCCGGCGACCCGGTCCAGCACCTCGCCGAGAGTCGGGATGCGCTCGTCGGTGCCGTCGAGCCGTAAGCGCTGCCGGTCCATCGGACCGAGCTGGCCAGTCCGTATGGCCGCGCCGGTCAGGTTGGTCAGGTCATAGTCGTGCACCACGACCAGCTCCCCCGCCGACGTCAGTTGAACGTCGAGTTCGCACGCGTAACCAGCCGCAGCGGCGGCCTCGAACGCGGACAGGGAGTTGGCAGGCCGACCCGCTGCTACCAGACCGCGATGCGCGATCGGCAGGTCGACCAGCCAGCCGGATCCAGACGCCAACGCTTCCTCCTGACTCACCTTCTGACCGTCTACCGCGAGACCAGGCAGGAGGCGTCCGGGCAAGCGGGCATCATCCTACCGACGCTTGCCCCAGCCGTGGGTGGTCGTCGGCGGGCGCCTCCAACGGTCGGGCAGGGACTTGGTTCGAGTTCTTCGTCCTGACGTACGCCGCCGTAGGGCTCTATCCCACTGCGGCTCAAAACGACCTGTCACGATCGGTACCCCGAGACCGTGCCGCGACGCGCGGGTGATCCCCGCACGGGCGGCGGCCTGCGCGGGCCTAGGCTAGGCGGTTGCACGACCATGGGCGAGCGCAGAGGGTGGAGCGGGTGCGGAAGTTGACGTTGCCGCAGTTGGAGCGGCATCTGTTCGCGGCGGCGGACATCCTGCGAGGCAAGATGGACGCCTCCGAGTTCAAGGAGTACATCTTCGGGATGCTGTTCCTGAAGCGCGCGTCGGACATGTTCGATGCCGAGCGGGAACGAGTCGTGGCCCGCTACGCCGAGCGTGGTCCGCAGGAGGCCGAGCACCGCGCCGAACAGACGGAGTCGTACCGGGAGGCGTTCTTCGTCCCGAAGAGCGCCCGCTGGAACGATCTCCGGCGGCTGCACGACGATGTGGGTAGCGGCATCAACAAGGCTCTGTCTGCCTTGGAGGATGCCAACCCGGACTCGCTGGAGGGAGTCGTCCAGCACATCGACTTCAACCGGCAGGTCGGCAATTCACGCATATCAGACAAGAAGCTGCGGGACCTGATCTCGCACTTCAGTCGGCACCGGTTGCGCACCGAGGACTTCGAGTTTCCGGACCTTCTGGGCGCCGCGTACGAGTATCTGATCAAGCAGTTCGCGGACTCGGCCGGCAAGAGGGGCGGCGAGTTCTACACCCCGAGGACTGTCATCCGGATGATGGTCCGGCTGGTCAAGCCGACCGAAGGCATGAGCGTGTATGACCCGTGCTCGGGCTCCGGCGGCATGCTGATTCACGCAAAGGAGTACGTCGAGGAGCACGGCGGCAACCCGCGCAACCTGCTGCTGGCTGGGCAGGAGAACGCTGGCAGCGTCTGGTCAATCTCGAAGATGAACCTGCTGTTGCACGGCATCCCCGGCGCGGCGATCGAGAACGACGACACCCTGGCCAACCCACGCCACGCTCACGGCGGCCAGCTCGATTTGTTCGACCGGGTGCTGTCCAACCCACCGTTCTCGCTGAACTACTCCAGCGACGGAATGCGCTACAGCAACCGCTTCCGCTGGGGCTGGGCACCGGAGGGCGGCAAGAAGGCCGACCTGATGTTCGTCCAACACATGGTCGCCGTACTCAAGACCAACGGGGTCGCCGCCACCGTCATGCCGCACGGCGTGCTGTTCCGCGGCGGCGGCGAGCGGGACATCCGCACCAACCTGCTGAACGACGACGTCATTGAGGCCATCATCGGCCTCGCGCCCAACTTGTTCTACGGAACCGGCATTCCCGCCTGCGTACTAGTGCTCCGCGCGCCAGGCTCGAAGTCGCCGTCGCGCGCAGGCCGAGTGCTGTTCATCAACGCCGACCACGAGTACGCCTCCGGCCGCGCACAGAACTACCTACTGCCTGAGCACATCGAGAAGATTGTGTATGCGCACGAGGCGTTTACGGACATCCCTGGCTACGCCCGCGTGGTGACCCGCGAGGAATTGCGGGACAACGATGACAACCTCAACATCCGCCGGTACGCCGACAACGCCCCGCCGCCGGAGCCGCACGATGTAGGTGCCCACCTGCATGGCGGCGTACCGAAGGCCGAAGTCGCCGGCAAGGCCGACCTGTTCGTCGCGCACGGATTCACCGCCAACGCCGTGTTCGTCGACCGCGACGACGCCTACTTCGACTTCGCCCCGGATGTCGATCGCGCCGCACTCTCAGCGCTGGTAGCCGACCATGCTGGGGTACGGGACCGCGAGGCGACGCTGGTCGCCGCCCAGCGCGAGTGGTGGGACGAGCACCGCAAGCTGATCATCGAGCTCCCAGCCACACAGCGACTGATGGCAGCGCGCGCCGAGCTGATCGAGTCGTTCACCACCGCGCTGCTGCCGGTCGGGTTGCTCGACCGGTTCCAGATCGCCGGGGTGATTGTGCGCTGGTGGGACGCCAACCAATACGACCTGCAGGCCCTTGCCACGCACGGCTTTAGCGGCGTGATGGACGGCTGGGTCACCACGATCGGCACCGCCTTGGAAGACGAACGGCCACAGACAGACCCGTTGGAGCACCGAGTAGTGCCGAAGCTTGTGCCCGAATATCTAGAGGAGTTGGCTGGGGACGAGGCACAGCGGGCCGAGCTAGACGCTCAAATCGCGGCAGCCAGCATGTCGACCGACGAGGACGACAATCCGGCAGACGAGGACGCCGAGCGGACGCTCAGCCCGGCGGACCTGAAGCGGCTTAAGGCGGAACTGACGAAGTTGCGCAAGCGGCAGCGCGAACTGAAAGCCCAGTTCATCGTCACGCTTGACCAGGCACGGGCGGCTCTGACCGGCCTAGAGGACCAGGATCTGGTAATGAAGATTTGGCAGGAAGATCTGGCGGCCCACCTAAACGGCTACGTGACTGAGCATCGCCGTCACGTGATCGCCGCGTGCGAGAACTGGTGGGACAAGTACGCCGTCTCCGTGGCTGACATCGAGTCTCAACGCGCCATTGCCAGCGCCCAGGTCACCACGTACCTCAAGGAGCTGGGCTATGCCTGACTCGATCTTAAACCGATTCTGTCCGGAACTCCCGAGCGGCTGGAGCACCGAACGGATCGGGGACTGCCTGACGCAAGTAATTCACCCGATCCGCATGAAGGATTCGGAGGCTTATCGCCTCGTTAGCATACGACGCCGAAATAACGGGATGTTTGATCGCCACATCCTGAAAGGGAAGGATATCCTTACGAAGGACCTCCAAAAAGTCATACCCAACAGTTTCGCCATCGCGCGGCGTCAAATCATCCACGGAGCTTGCACTTTCGTTGATGACGACTTCGCCAATGCGGCGGTATCTTCGAGCTACAGCATATTTCTTGGTACGGGGAAGTGCGACGCGCGGTACTTCTCGTGGCTGGCCCAGCACCCACTGATGTACGCCTACTTCGTGGCGGCGAGTCACGGCATCGTGATCGAAAAGATGAATTTCGACCAAGAGCGGTGGTTGGGATTCTCCATACGTCTTCCTCCTCTACGCGAGCAGCGGCGGATTGTGGAGATTTTGGACTCGGTGGACGAGTCAATTCGCTCCACCGAGCGCCTGATCGAGAAACTTCGACAGGCCCGCACCGGACTGCTGTCGGACCTGCTACGCGATGACGGGTCCAAAGGATACTTAGGTATCGGGCCATCTTCATGGCGGACAGAAGCACTGGGATACCTGGCGGATATTGCCGGCGGGGTGGCTCTTGGTAGGTCCTTGCCAGGAAGCGGAGTTATCGAGCTGCCATACCTCCGGGTGGCTAATGTGCAGGACGGGTACATTGACGCCTCTGACATAAAAAGCGTGCGGGTCGCGCGGAGCGAAGTCCGTCGCTACGAGCTTGCCCCCGGAGACTTTCTGATGACAGAAGGCGGCGACTTTGACAAGCTGGGTCGCGGCGCTGTCTGGGACGGCTCGATAGCTCCCTGTCTCCATCAAAATCACATCTTCAGGGTGCGGACCGATCGGTCGCGGCTGCTTCCCGAATTCCTGGCCATGTACGTCGGATCTTTCAGGGCGCGGAGATATTTCGTCGGCGCTTCCAAGCAAACTACAAATCTAGCGACGATCAATATGACCCAGGTGCGCGCATTCCCGTTGCCTGTCCCGCCGCTAAGTGAGCAAGAGCGAATCGCCTCCACTCTCGCCTCATATGATGAGCAGGTCCAAGCTCATGTCAGGGAGCTTGGAATGCTACGGCATGTCAGACAAGGCATGATGAACGACCTGTTGACGGGGCGGGTGCGCGTTCTAACGGAGGAGGCTTAGCAGCGTGAGCTTTGGGCCGGAGTATGAGCGGGTCGAGCGGCCGCTGATCGAACAACTCGTGCGCCTGGGCTGGGGGCACACCGAGGGCGGCAGAGCTTCCGCCTCGACTACTACCGGCCGCGAGAGCTTTCGGGACGTGCTCCTACTCGACCGACTCCGGGCCGCGCTGCGCCGGATCAACCTCAACGACAACAGCCGCGAGTGGCTCGACGACGGCAGAATCAACCAGGCGATCTCCCAGCTCACCCGGCCCCAGGCGACATCCCTCCTTGAGGTCAACGAGGAGCTGACTGAGCGGCTGCTGCGCGGTGCCACCGTGGATGGCGTAGACGGCTGGGACGGTGGCCGGGTTCGCACAGTCCACTTCGTCGACTGGACGAGCCCCGACCCGCTCGCTCGTAACGATTTCCTGGTGGTCAACCAATTCCGGGTGGATCCACCCGGCGGCCGTTCGCCGATCTGGCCGGACGCGGTGCTGTTCGTAAATGGCATTCCACTGGTCGTAGTCGAGGCCAAATCGCCGACTGCACCCGATCCGATCGGTTCGGCCGTGGAGCAGCTTCGCCGGTATGCCAATCAGCGGGAATCGGTGGAGCCGGAGGGTAGCGAGCGACTGTTCCACACCAACCAGTTCGTGGTTGCGACCTGCTTCGAGACTGCGAAGTCCGGCACGTTCACTGGATTGGTGGAGCACTACGCCGAGTGGAAGACGACCGCCCCCGTACCGGAGAGGGATGTGGAGGCTTCCCTCGGTGTGGCGCATCTGTCACCGCAACAGCGGCTGGTCGCGGGCATGCTGCATCCGGCCCGGCTACTGGACCTGGTGCGGCACTTCACACTGTTCACGCAGCCGGAGGACCGGAAGATCAAGGTGATCGCCCGGTATCAGCAGTACCGGGCTGTCCGCACGACGATCGAGCGGCTGCTGACCGGCCCGACCCGGGCGCAGGACGGCGAGCACGATAGGCGCGGCGGAATCATCTGGCATACCCAGGGGTCGGGCAAGAGCCTGACCATGGTGTTCCTGGTTCGGGCCATGCGATCGCACCCGGCGTTGGTCGGGTTCAAGGTCGTTGTGGTGACCGACCGCAAGGATCTGCAGAAGCAGCTCGCCGAGACGGCGGAGCTAACCGGTGAGACGGTCCGTACGGCGACCAAGGTGGCCAAAGCCAAGGAGCTGCTGGCCATCCCAGGCAAGGCGCTGATCTTCGTGATGGTGCAGAAGTACCGCAACCCCCAGGCGAAGAAGACCGACGACGCTGCACTGAAGAACATTGGTGAGCTGGACAAGTCCGCCGAGGTGCTGGTGTTTGTCGACGAGGCGCACCGGTCGCACTCGAACGCGTTGCATGCGGCGTTGCAGAAGGCACTGCCCAACGCGGCCAGGGTTGGGTTCACCGGTACGCCGATCATCATGGGTGCAAAGAAGAAGACCCATACGATCTTCGGTGAGTACCTGGACCGGTACGACATCCGCCAGTCCGAGGCCGACGGGGCGACCGTGCCGATCCTGTACGAGGGCCGTACCACCCGTGGCGGTATCAACGACGCTGACGACATCGACGAGTTCATCGACCTCTACGGGCTCACCCGGGAGCAGACTGAGGAGCTGAAGAAGCGGTACGCCACCAAGCGGCACGTCGCCGAGGCCGAGCAGCTTATCGCCGCAAAGGCGGCGAACATGCTGCGCCACTATGTCGAGGTGGTGCTGCCGAACGGCTTCAAGGCGCAGGTGGTGGCCACCAGCCGACTCGCCACCGTCCGCTACCGGACCGCGTTCCTGGCTGCCCGGGATGCCCTGATCGCTGAGCTGGATGCTCTCGATCCGGCGTGGAAGACCCCAGACGCCCTGGAGCGGGTCGATCGGCTGACCGCCAAGCGTGCCCTACTGGTGCGGGCGTGGCCTTATCGGGACGTCGTCGCGCAGCTCGACTTCGTACCGGTGATCTCCGGCATGCAGAACGACAAGTCGCCCATCGTGGAGTGGACCAGCGGGTACGAGCAGGTGGTCGACGACTTCAAAAAGAAGAAGCTGCCCATGCCGGGCGTGCCCGCTGACCAGACCAGCCCGGTGGCGATGCTAATCGTCAACGCCATGCTGCTGACCGGCTTCGACGCACCTCGCGAGCAGGTGCTCTACCTGGATAAGGCGATTCGAGAGGCGGACCTGCTACAGGCCATCGCACGGGTCAACCGCACCACCTCGGGTAAGAGCGTCGGCTACGTCGTGGACTACTACGGCGTCGCGCACCACCTGGCGCAGGCGTTGGAAGCGTATGCAGACGACGACATCGACGGCGCGCTGACCAGCCTCAACGACGAGGTACCGAGGCTGGCCGCCGCTCACGCCGCGGTGCGTCAGCTCTTCGCGGGCATCAGTGATTTCAGCAGTGTGGCGGGGCAGGACGCCTGCGTGGAGGCGCTGGCCGAGGAGCGGCTGCGGGCCAGGTTCGAGGCAGCACTCAAGGCGTTCAACCGCAGCATGGAGATCGTTTTGCCGTCGGATAAGGCCCTGCCGTATGTGGCCGACGCGAAGGCGTTCGGCACGATCGCGCTGCTGGCCCGCCGCCGCTACCGCGACCATACGCTGTTCGACGTTCGGGTCTACGGCGAGAAGGTCCGAGCGCTGATCGACGCGCACGTCCAATCCCTGGGCATTACCCAGAAGATCCCACCGATCTCCATCACCTCGGCCGACTACGCGGAGAAGGTCAGCGGACTGACCAGCCCGCGAGCCAAGGCATCAGAGATGGAGCATGCCATCCGGCACCACATCGGCGAGCGCATGGACACCGACCCGGCCCACTACCAGCGGCTGTCCGAGCACCTGGAGCAGATCATCAGCCAGCTGCGGGACCAGTGGGAGCAACTCGCACTGGCGCTGGCCGACTTCCTACCGGTGGTGACCTCTGGCCGAACCGAGGACAGCAACGGACTCGACCCGGGTATCGAGGCACCGTTCCACGACCTCATCGCCCAAGAGTTGGCCGACTACGGCCGACCGGTCGCCACCGAGATCGCCGGACCGCTACGGCAGGCCACCATCGACGTCGTACACCTCATCCGCGACGACATACGTCTGGTCGGGTTCTGGGACAACCCGCACAAACGCGAACAGCTCCGCCGGGCGATCATCGCGCGACTGGACGACAGCCGGCTGGAGGACGGCAGCGACCTGTTCGAGTACGCCATGCTGCGACCGCTCGCCGACCGGCTGCTCGAGCTGGCCAAGCACAACCACCACCGGCTGGCGTCGTCGCCGTGAGCGTGGCCGAAGCGCTACCCGACACGATGCTCATCGGTGACCTGCACTTCGCGGTCCGTGAGTCGCCGCGCCGCGCCACCGTCGGCATCACCGTCGACCGGGACGGGTCGCTGTACCTGCAGGCACCTACCGGATGCCCACCTGACGCGTTGGCCGCATGGGCGTACTCGAAACGGATGTGGGTCTACCGCAAGCTGGCCGAGAAGGACCTCCTGCTATCCGCCCGGCCAGCAAAGGAGTTCGTCAGCGGGGAGGGGTTCGCATACCTGGGCCGTAGCCACCGCCTGCTCGTCGCAGACACCGATGAAGTACGGATGGAGCGCGGTCGGCTGCTTCTTCCCCGAACGGCGGCGGCCGGCCCAGACCCGAGCGCATATCTGGTCCGCTGGTATCGCGCTCGGGGCCGGCAGTGGTTGCCAGGTCGGATCCGTCCGTGGACCGACCGGATGGGGATGTTCGCGACCGGGCTGGATGTGCGGGACCTCGGCTACCGATGGGGGTCCCTGAGCGGCAATGGCCGGCTCAATATCCACTGGGCAACCCTGCAGCTACCGCCGTCGCTGATCGACTACGTGCTGGTGCACGAGCTCGCGCACGTAGCGCACCCGCAGCACACGCCCGCGTTCTGGGCGATGGTGGAACGGGCTATGCCCGACTACGAACGCCGCAAGTCCGATCTGCTCGGCGCCGGTGCCCGACTATGGATGGGTTGACGTTCGATGAGCATTACTTGGCGAGAGTCACTGCCATCTGCAGCTATGGTCGTCGCACGGGAGCTGTTTCATCCTTGCCTGAATCGGGCCGTCTGCCCCGCCACTGTCGAGACCAGGTCACGCTCACGGTACGCAATCTGAGCATTTTGTGCTTGCACTACGTCACAGTGTAACTTCAGATCGCCCGCGCCTTGAGTAAGTGCTGATAGGGGTCTACATGCGTGAGGTCGTACGTCGGTCGGTACGGGCGATCCTGTGGGACGAACGCGATCAGCTCGTGTTGATCAAGAGGACGAACCCTGGCCATGCCCCTTACTGGACTGCGCCCGGTGGCGGCCTCGAGCCGACGGACGCATCCCTCGATGCAGCCCTGCGCCGTGAGCTGCGGGAGGAGTTGGGCGCGGAGGCAGAGCGCCTTAGCCAGGTGTTCTTGTTCAGCTCGCTGTCCGGCGAGGGGGTGTCCGTACAGCACTTCGTCTCCTGCCGGCTCACACGGGTTGACGAGAGTGCCCGTACGGGTGCGGAGTTCACTGATCCGGGCCGTGGTGGCTATGCCTTGGACCGGGTGGCAGTCGACCAGCTTGCTGAGGTGGACCTGAAGCCTGAGGCCCTGAAGGAGTTCATCCTCGCGAACGCCGATGCCTTGCTATCGGAGTTCAGCTGAGGCGGGCCAGATCCCTGCCGGTTCGAGCGTGAATCGGCGCGCAGCTTCGAACACGTCCTGGGGGCGACTCGCTCCGGCGGTGATCGCTGCGATGGCGCCGATGAGTACTCGGTGCGAGACGATCAAGGCGGTGTTTCGTCCGGCGGGGTGTCCGAGGACCACCGCGGCGGCCATCGCCCGTTCGTAGAGCGCTGTGAGGCTCTCGCCCCCGGCCAGGGCCGAGTCCGGGTCGCGGAGCCGGTCCGTGCGCCAGTTCTGGTACTCAGATGGGTACTCCTCAGGTCCTTTGCCGAGAACGCAATCGGGGGCGCGCCACTCGGCGTACAGCGGGTTTGGGGTGGCGAGCGGCGCGCCGAGCAGCGCAGCCAGGATCTCCGCGCTTGTGGCGGCGCGCGGATGCGGGCTGGTCAACACGATTGCCGGCCGGACACCACGCTTGCGGAGTGTGTGGGCGGTGGCGGCGATCTGTGCCGCGCCGCGCGCGGTGAGGGGTGTGTCGGGTCGGGCATGGGCGTGGGGGCGGGTGATTCCGTCGAGGCTGGTTCCGTGGCGGATCCAGAGGGTGGTCATGACAGGTGCCAGCCGCCGTCGATGTTGATCGCTTGGCCGGTGATGAATCCCGCTTCTGGTGAGGCCAGGAGGGCGATGGCGGCGGCGACGTCTGAGGGTTGGCCTCGTCGTTTGATGCACTGTCGGTCGAGCTGGCGTCGGACCATGGCGTCGTGGTCGGGTACGACGCTGTATTCAGCGGGGACCTCGATCGAGCCGGGCCGCACGGTGTTGACGGTGATGTTGTGGGGGCCGAGTTCGCGGGCGAGCGCGCGGACGAGTCCTTCCAGGCCGCTTTTCGCGGCGATGTAGCCGGCGAGGTCGACGCGTCCGAGCTGGGTCATGACTGAGGAGACGGCGATGATGCGGCCGTAGTTGTTGCTGATGAAGGCTGGTGTGGCGGCGCGGATGACAGCGGCGTGCGTGACGAGGTTGAGTTCGAGCTGGTCGCGAAGGACGTTGAGGTCCGTCTGGCTCCACGGGATGCGGGGGTACGCGCCGGCGTTGCTGATCAGGGCCGCGAGATGGGTAGCGTGTTGCTCGATGGTGGCGCTGAGTGCGGCGTGGGTGTCAGCGGCGGTCAGGTCGCCGGTGACGGTGTGGGTCTGTGCGCCGTGGCGGCGGGCGGCCTCGACGACTGCGGCGAGGTTGGTGTCGTCGTACCGGTGGGTCAGGACGAGGTCGAAGGCGGCTGACAGCCGGGCGGCGATGGCCGCTCCGATGCCTGTGCCTGCTCCGGTGATGACGGCGATGGGGCGGCTCATAAGGGCGGCTCCGCTGGCGTCTGAGTGGTCAGTCCGAGGATCTGCTCCAGGTCGGCGTCGGGTGCGTAGAGGTCGGCGAGTAGGCCCAGCGACAGAGCGGCGTCGCGGGGTTTCAGGAACTGCAGTGGGTAGACGGCGAGGATCCGCATGGCGAGGTACGGGCGTATCCAGGTGAGCAAATCCGTAGCGGCGGAGAGTGCGAGCGGCCGGGCGAGCGTCGTGAGGTATCGGGTGATGGCTCGCCGCCGGGCCGGCGATGGTTGGTGCTGGTAGTCGATGCCGACGGCTCGGTGGGAGAGTCTCTTGAGCCGTACGGTGGGTTCGACAGCTTCGGCGAGTGCCTTCCTGTGGTCGGCGTAGGCGTCGGTGTTGTAGTGAGGGACGAGCCAGGCGCCGTGCAGTCTCTGGTACCAGAGGAAGCAGGCGATCTCGCCGGGGAGGGCGTTGAGGCCTGCGGTGTCGTAGTCGAACCAGACGGGCTGGTTGTCGGCGTCGAGGCCGATGTTGAAGTCGGTGGGATCGCCCTGGGTCATCGCGGCCCAGACCTGCTCGTCCGGGTGGAAGGCGTCGCGCAGCTCGCTCACGAGGACAGGAAGGTCGAGCCGTCGGGGCTGTCCGTTGACCATGAGGGTGGTCTCCCGCAGCTCAGAGGGCCGGAGACCGTCAGCGTCGGCAAGTTTGAGCACGATCGGGTTGTGGCCGTAGTAGTGATCCAGCCTGCCGCCAGGCTGGGCCCGGTCCCGGTAGAGCTTGCTGTTGGCGCGTGAGGCGGGGACTCGGCAGATGGTCGCATCGATGGTTCGGCGGTAGTGCCGGAAGGTTGCGTCGAGCCCGCAGTCGAGGTTGGCCGCGCTGCCGGGGCCGGTGGACGTGAGAGCGTCGAGGAGTAGGCCGGCGTCCGGGAGGTCGGGTTGGTGGCGGTCGTACAGGGTGAGGGTCCAGTGCCCGATGCGGTATTGGGAATGCAGCCTCGGTAGCCGGTAGTGGTGGCGGATGCGTTGGTATCCGGCGGCTTCGGCGGCGGCCTCCGCAGGGTTCGGGTTCACTTTGGCGAAGAGGCGGTGTGCCCCGATGTCGAGGTGGAAGGTGCGGTTCATGGTGAAGCGGCGGTAGCGGGCGACGCGGATCATCGGGGCCACCAGCCGGCGCACTCTCCCGCGAAGTCGGCTATGTCCTTGGTGGGGATGGCGCGGAGGTCGCTCGCGGTGGACCAGAGACTGTCGTCGTAGCGGTCCCGCACGGGACACGCGTCGGCGACCGACATCAGGTGCGAGAACGGGGTGGCCACCGCGTGGTGGCGTGGTGATCCGGTGATCCATTTGGCGTAGCCGTGCCGTCCGTAGAGGCCGACTACGTGCGGTTGGGTGCCGTCCGCTCGGATGGTGAGCGCGGCGAGATGGGTCAGGCCGGTGTCGTTGCCGATGACCAGCTCGGCGGTGGCGAACAGGTCAATGCAGTCGACCGCCGTAGGGCCGTGAAGTACTTCGATCTGCCCTGCGGGTGCCGGGAGGTGGTGGCCCGGTGGTGTCACCAGGCTGAAGCGCCAGGCGCCCGAGTGGCGGGCCGACAGGTGTTCGGCGACGACGCTGAAGTTGTCGATGCCGTAGTCCTTGCGGTCGGGGCGACTCGTCGTGGCCACGAAGATCACGTGGAATGGCTGCGGCTCTGCGACGGTCGCCTGGAACCTGGGGCATGGATCATCGGACGCGGGGAGCCTGACGCCGAGGGTTTGCTCGATGTCGAGGTAGTAGCGCATCGGCAGCGCGGCATGGACCTCGACACTGTCGGCGTCGATGAGGTCGAGCAGCGTTGGAGGCGATTCCGGTACCGCGTCGAATTCCGAGGCGTTGTCGCTGCCGGGCGTGCCGAGTTGGTGCCCGTCTCCGCTCGTGACCGTGACTGGAAGGGTGCACCGGGCGATCAGGTCCGCCCGGCTGCCGCAGTACTCCAGGGTTTCGTACTGGTCGTGTGTGGCGTCGTGAAGTGCCTGCGCCATGGCGAGGCCGAGCAGCAGGTCGCCGAGTCCGCGAGAGCCGAAGTCGACGCGCCACCCGGTCTCACGAACCGCGTCGAGCCGTGCCCGCAGGGGCGGGGCCCCTCCATTGGCCCGTCGATACGGCAGGAGCCGGCCGAGCGGCGCCTGTTCACGACGGACGAGGTACCGTCCGCTGCGGTGGCGCACCGGCTCCTCGACGAGGTTCACAGCGTGGTCAGTACGCACAGCGGGACCCCATTGCGCTCGAGTAGCTGTCGGCCCTCGCCTGCGGTGTCTTCGACGAGGCAGAGCGCGCCGGTGATGTCGGCGCCGGCCGCGCGAAGCGCCTCGACGAGGTTGGTCAAAGTGAGTCCGGTGGTGATCTCGTCGTCCACGATGAGGACGCGCAGTCCTTCGAAGTCGCCGTAGGCGAAGACCTCAAGACGCCGGGCATGCGGCTCGTGGAACACGAGCTTCCCGGGTAGGTCGAGGTTGACCTTCCAGGCGAGCCGGTACTGGCTACCACTGGCCCAGGCCAGCGCGATCGTCGGCACGATGCCGCCGGCGTCAAGGCCCAGGAGAAGATCGTGCGGCCGGTACGCCGGGTGCTCGCACCATCGCTTCCACAAGCTGCGTCCCGTCGCCAGCACCTGTTCTGCGGCCACGTCGGTGCGGATGCCGTCGAGGCCGTGGACGACGCGGATCGGACGAGTGGTGTCTCCCACCCCGAGCCGGGTCACCCGATCGGCGTGAAGAACCTCGTCAAAGGCGGTGGTCATCGAAGATCTTATCCTTCCGTCTGGGGGGTGTTGGACGCGGCCGAGCAGCCGAGCGCGTCGTGGTAGGCGAGGATCTTGGCGGCGGCGCTGTGGACCCGGTGAGAGAGAGTTCTGTCCTGTCGCCACCGGTCGCCGCTGACCTCGGCCACTGCTGGGAGGTCGACGTCGGCGTCCGGATGGCTGGTGGTGAAGGCGAGGCGGACCTCCTCGCTGGCGTCGAGGTCCACCCCGTCGGCGCGCAGGATGACTTTCATGATCAGCACGACGTGCTTGTAGACAGCGCGGACATCGGGCTCGGGCTTCGCGGCGAGGCGCCGCAGCACCATCGCCACGAGCGGCAGCTCGCTGCGTGAGGCGCGGTCGTCGGTTGGTGCGTCTAAGGCGTTGAGTACGAGGCCGCTTCGGCGGTAGAGTAGGCCGCAGCCGTCGTGGGCTATCTGCCGCACCGCGTGCAGTAGTCGGGGTGGGACCGACCCGGTTAGCATCTCCCGGGTGGTGAACGACGACAGTGCAATCTTCTCGCCTGCCGGTCCGCTTTGGGGTACACGCCTGGTCTGGAGCCAGTGCAGCGGCAGCGTGTCGCGCACAACAAGGAGGTCGATGTCGCTCCATCCCGGCAGCCAGCCCTGATGGGCGAGGCTCCCGGTGGCGGCGACGAGCGCGGTCTCAGAATCGGTCAGTCTGGCGACGCAGTCCGCGAGTACCGGTTGCAGAGCCTCAGGGATGGCCGTGTCGGCGTGCGGTGGAACCCTGGCCCCGGACCTGCGGTGAACAACTTCCGTGACCGCCCTCTTCAGCGCGGCCAGGCTGCGGCCGTTGTCGATGGCCGTGTCGGCGATCGACGCGATGCGGTCTGCGCCCCGGCTCCGCTTGATCGCGTCGCGGGTGGCGAGCGATTCCACGGCCTCGGTGGCGCGCTGCGCGCGAAGCCTGTCCGGAAGGCGGAGGAACACGATCTCGCAGCGCTCGCCCCAGATCCTGCGGAGGTGTGCTGTGGCGTCGAAGCGGTGCGCGCTCTCCAGGCTGATCCGGTGCGAGCCCGGGTTCAGCGCGGCGAAGCGCAGGATCTCTTCCGTGAGCATCTGTGCCTGGGTCAGCTCGTCCCATCCACGATATGGATCTGCCGTACCGAGCCGATCGGCGGCAAGCCGCATGAGGTAGCCGATCTTCAGCCGGGTGGCTGTGTGCTCCGCGCGGAGCAACTCGCCGACCGTGCTCTTGCCGCTCTCGGACATACCGGCGAGCACCCATAGGTGCTCGATCCTGTCTGGCGGCAGCGGGACGACCGGCACGTCGAGTTGCACCAGGGCCTCGCGGATTTCGCGCTGCACATCGAGGATCGGGCGGTGCCCGCGCACCACGATGGCTTGGTACTCCCCGCCATCGACTTGAAGATCGACCGCCTCGGCCAGTCGCCGCTGATACTCGGCGTAGCGCTCGGTGGTCGGCACAGGCTCACGCGCCATGGCGTGGTGCGCCTCGGCCGCCGGCTGGTCACTATGGCGCAGTAGCAGGTGCAGCTCACGGCGCGGCGCGGGGGCGTAGCGACGTGCTTTGGTCTCGACTTGCGCGAGCGCCTCGGCGGTGGAGATGCCGTCCTTGACCGCCGCTGTCGCTGCGCAGGTCGCCACAAGCATCGGCCAGCCGCGGTCCTCCAAAGCTAAGGGGCCGCCATCGGCACACCGCGCGGCGTGGGAGCTGAAGACAAGGTCGATGTGTTCGTCAGTAGTGCTGTCGACGAACCACCACTGACTGAAGTCTCGTCGCGACACCTCGGCCCATCGCCGGTCCCACCGATCGATTGTCCCGGTGAACTCGACATCCGGCATCGCCGACGCCAGCCAGCGAGCGTTCGTGGTCTTGCCGACGTTGTCGGTGCCGTTGAGGGTGACGGCGATCCTCATCGCGGCTCCCGATAGCTCTTCAGCATGCGCCAGTGAGGAATGCGGCGGCGGCCTTCATGGATGTCGAGCACAAGGGTGTCGAAGGCTTCGGTGAGTTCGGTGAACTGCTGGAGCGCCAGCGAAGGATCGACATCGCCCGGGTCCAGCTGGGCGGTTTCCGAGAATCGCCTCCACCGAACCCATGCGATGGCCAGGCGGTCGATCACAGAGCCGATCGTCTCGGTGTGCAACGGTGCCCCGCCCAGAGGCCGGATCACTTGCTCAACCCAGGAGTCGATCTCCCCAACCAGAGCGACGCGAGTGGCGTTGAGACGGTCGATCGACCTCTTGGCGGCAGCCACCACGTGGTCGTCAGCGGATGGATCGCGGGAGATTGTCTCCGCCGCCCATTGTTCGCGGTGGTGCGAGGCGAGCCGAGATGCCGCGTGAAGGGGAACCACCCAAACCTCTGGCAGAGGCTGCGGGCGACCACCGAATGTACTGGTGATCACGTCTGAGCTGGGCAGCGTTGGACATCGTTGCTGGTCAGGGGCGAGTGGTGGGTCACCGACGGAACGGAGGGGCATTGGGTGAGCCTCCTTGATCCTTCGCAGGGCTTACTAAGGACGGCGGCCGGTGCCGAGGCCGGCGAGAGCGGTGGTCAGCGCTCACCGTCCTCGTGGTGGTGGCACTTGGTGACGCAGTCCTTTCGGATGCGGACGAGGTGGTGAGTCATGCGGGCGGTGGCGGGGTGACCGGGATGCTCGCGGCGGTGCGTGGCGATGGTGTCGGCGAGCAGGTTGCGGGCGGCTTGGCAGTGGCCGAGGTCGTGCAGGACGAGAGCTGTTGTGGCGTGAATGGCGAGGGTGCGTGGGCCGCGTGGGCCGTCGCTGCTCGCGGAGTGTTCGCCGAGCTGCCGGTAGAGGTGGTATGCGCGTTGATGGTGGCCGGCGCTGCGGTGGGCCGCAGCGAACAGGTGCAGGGCCTGCAGGCTGCGCCGGTCCGTGGCCCCGTAGAGGTGGTCGGCGCTGTGGTGGGCGTACCCGGCCCAGGAGGTGGCGGCGTCGAGTTCACCGAGCCGCAGGTGCAGTACGGCCAGGAGGGTGGCGGCTTCGGCGTGCACCGGGTGGGGTGAGGCGCTGGCGGGGTCGATGCCGATGAGGCTGTCGTGCAGGAGGTGTCGGGCGCGTAGCGGATCGCTGAGGGTCAGGTCGCGGGCGGCGGCGACCCGTTGCGCACGTTCGGTATCCCAACGGTCTGAACTGGCCAGGGGTACCGCCCGCCAGGTGAGGGTCATATCGCGAGCGACGGCGCCGACGGTCACGCGTGTCAGGACGCGATGAGCGTGCATGGCGGCCAGGTGTGGAGGCGTCGGTGTCCCTGCGGAGGAGGGGACGATCCGTGGAGCGTGTCGCAGGATCGCTCGACCGACATGAGCGGCGATGATGACGGGATCGAGTGGCCTGGGCCAGCAGTCGTTTCCGCAGAGGTACGCCGGTGCCGCGTCGGCTGGCTCAGCCTGAGCCACCGGTTGGTGGCAGAACTTGCAGTGCAGCAGCCCGGGAACCAGGTAGATATCCCATGGTCGGGTGTTGTCCGCTCCTCGGTCCGCCCGCTGCGCCGGTGGAGTGGTGGCCTTGGTGACCCATTTCTGCACGGTGCGGGGATCGAGGTTTAACTGGCGGGCGATGGTGGTGACGGCGCCATAGGCCTTGATGGTGCGGGCGTCAGCGACGCGCTGGACGACAGCGTCCACGAGGGCGGGCGGGTATCTGCGAGGGAAGGCCATGGTCTGTCCGTTGGAGGGGGTGGCCGGGTTAGGCGTGCTGGTCTTGCCAGCGGTTGTCGACCGGACGCGCGGGATTGATCGGCATTGGGCTGCTGGCGTGGTGGGGGTTGCGGCGCATGGGTCGCAGACTCGGCCCGTTCGGCAGGGTGAGGGGTGGGCGGAGCGTGTAGCCATAGCGGGCGAGCAGGCGCTCCGTCTCTGCGGGAAGGGTGGTCCAGGAGGGCAGGTCGATGCGATCGAGGCGGGCGCGGTGATGGCCGAGCAGAGCGCTGCCGAGGCCGGTCTTCTGCCAGCTTGGGGATACGGCGAGGAGCGCCAGGTGGTAGTGCGGTTCGGTGGGCTGCTGTTGCGCGATCAGGCACTCAAGCGCGGTGAAGCGCTCAGCGTGTGACCCAGCGGCCTCCACGAGGCGAGTCTGATAGTTGGCCGGTGGCGGGATCGGCCGGTAGCGGTGAAAGCCGACGATGGCGGCGGTGAGGTCGTCGGTGAGGTGCACGTCGCCGAAGAACATCGCGTGTTCCACCCACATCGCGACGACGGCGGTCATCACCCGGCGGCGCTGCGCCGCGTCCGGCACCAGCCAGTTGGCGAACGGGCTGGGGTGCACAGCGTCGGCGATCAGCGCGGCGACGGCCTGTCTGTCCGTCCAGCGGGCGGCACGGATACGAACGCTGGGGTCCACGGGTGTCGTCATCTCCTCGGCGGTCTATCGGTAGGTGGCGGTGGCGAGGTCACCGACCGCGGCGTCGACGGCGGCGGTGATCTCCCGGATGGAGCGGTGGTGCTGGGCGGCGATGGTCTTCAGGCGGGCGGTGAGCGTGTGGGTGTCGTCGTCGAGGTAAAGGTGGTCGGCGAGGCCGAGGACGGCGACGAGTCCGGCGAGCGCGGCGGTGTGGTTGTCCGGTTTTTCGCGGCCGGTGGCGAGGTAGCGCAGCCGGCCGCGGGCGACGACGGCCCACTTGGTGTCGGTGGCGAGGTAGGCGTCGGCGCGGACCAGGCCGCCGAGGCGGCGGCGGGCGGTGTGGCGCAGGATGCCGGCGGCGACGAGTCCGGCGCGGGTGCGCTCGTACAGGTCGTCGGCGAAGCTGCGCAGGAACGCCTTCACGGTCGGGCTGGTTCGGGAGTGGTGGATCGCGGCGAGGGCGGTGTCGGCGATCAGGTCACCGACCGGGTGGTCGGAGTTGAGGCGTAGCCACCGGTCGGCGGCCGAGTGGTCGTCGTAGAACTGGAGGGTGATCCGTCCGGCGAGGAACAGGTCGATCAGTACGCCGCCGGCCATGCCGAGGGCCAAGGCTTGGCGGTGCAGGTGCGGCTGGCCGGTGTCGTCGTTGTGCCCGAGCAGGAACAGCTCGTCGCGCAGCGGCAGCTGGGGTATCGACGCGGTCATCAGATGCCCCTATTCCTGGACTGCGGCGAGGTCCCGCAGCCTGGCGTGCGCGTCGCGGTAGGCGGCCAGCGGGTGCGGGAGCAGCGCCTTGTCGATGGCGGCGAGGACGGTGTAGTTGGGGTCGCAGACGTTGCCGATGGGTGCCCGCCCGGCCTGGGAGATGAGCTGGTAGGCGTCCAGGGTCTGTAGGCCGCACAGGTCGACGGTCCATGCGGTGAGGTCCTGGTGGGCGATGCGGTAGGCGTCCTCTAAGGGGCGGGCGCAGCCGACCGACATGATTGCCGTGTCGGTTTCCAGCCGGGGCCATGCGGTGTCGGCGCCTTTGATGACCTCGACCGCCAGGGTGGTGACGGTGGCGATCTCCACGCCGACACCGCACGCCTCCCCGTGGCCTTGGCGGGCGTGTCCGTCGCCGAGAGCGAGCATCGCCCCGTGCACGTTCACCCCGAGGTACAGGGTGGTCCCGGCGCGCAGTTCGGGGGTGTCGAGGTTCCCGCCGTAGTAGTCCGGGACGATCGTGGACCGGGACTCCATGCCACCCGGGGCGACGCCGATGGTGCCGATCATGGGATCCAGCGGTAGCTCGACGGTGTGCTCGCTGGCGGTGGCCCGGTAGCGGGCGATGCCCGCGTGTCGGTCGATGTCGTACACCCACACCCGCTCATCGAGGGGTGGCTGCAGGGTGGCGGTGTGCGAGGTCGACGTGAGTGCCCCGAAGTACGGGAACGTCGCCGACACGCCCCAGTCCCGGGCCAGTTCGATCGACACGAGGTGCACGGCGAGGGTGTCGCCTGGTTCGGCGTCCTCGACGAAGAACGGCCCCGACACCGGGTTCAGGTACGGCATCTGGCACACCTGCGACGGCAGGTCCGCCGGCCCCCGCACGAGACCGCCGAAGCAGTCCTGCGTGTGCACGGTGAACACATCGCCGGAGCGGACGTGGGCCACCGGGAGACGGCCGCCGAAGGTGTAGGCCAACTCGTCGCGGGCGGGCCGGTAGGTGAACTGGCTCATCCCGATCACACCCGCTCCATGTCACGTCCGACGGCCTGGGCCGGGGCCAGGCCGGTCAGCGCGGGCCGGCGGCCGGTCAGGTACAGGCCGGTCAGGACGAGCACGCCGAGGCCCAGCCAGGCCAGGCCGAGGCGCTGCGCGGCGATGTTGGCGTTGACCACCACGTAGGCGAGGATCGCGAAGCCGACCGCGGGCATGAGCAGGTGCGCGAACCAGTTGCCGCTGCGACGGCGGATCAGGTGGTGCACGACCACGGAGACGTGCAGGACCAGGAACGCGACCATCGCCCCGAAGTTGATCAGCGACGACAGCAGCGTGATCCCATCCGCCCGCGTCGCCATGTACAAGCCCAGAGCGAGGGACACGACACCGGTGAGCAAGGTGGCGTTGACCGGCACGCTGCGGCGCAGCGACACCTTCGCCAAGAAGCCCGGGAGCTGCCGGTCGCGGGCCATCGCGTACAGCAGCCGGGAGGTGGCGACCTGCGCGACCATCGAGTTCGGCAAACCCCACGCGATAGCCGTCGCCACTGCGCATACCGTCGCCAGCCAGCCTCCGTCAGCCGCCGCGGCGGCGTCGTAGAAGGCGGTGCCGTTCACATCGCCCTCGGCTCGCAGCGCGTCCGGGTTGGGCACGAGCATCGCCGCCAGCCACGTCTGCGCGATGAACAACACCCCCGCCAGGACGAGCACCGCCGCCATCGCCCGACCGATCTGCCGGGCACCGTCACGGGTCTCCTCCGCCAGCATGGAGATGCCGTCGAAGCCCAGGAACGACAGCACCGCGATCGACACCGCCCCCGCCACGAGGGACCAGGTAAAGGTGTCGGAGTTGTAGAACGCGTCCCAGCTGAACCGTCCCCTACCCGAGGCGAGGGCCCATCCGGCGACGGCGAGGAAGACCGCCAGGACGATCAGCTCACCGACGAGCATCACCCGGGTCACCAACGCCGTCATGCGGATGCCGACCGAGTTGACGACGGTGTTGACCGCGACGAACCCGAGCAGCCACAGCCACACCGGCACCGCCGGCACGGTGGAGTGCATCGCCACCGACGCCACCAGATACAGCAGGCCGGGCACGAGCACGTAATCGAGGAGGATCACCCAGCCGGCGAGGAAGCCGACCGGCGGGCTGATGCCACGACCCGCGTAGTTGTAGACGCTGCCCGACATCGGAAACGCCTTCACCATCTGCGCGTACGAGAAGGCGGTGAACACCAGCGCCACGACACCGATGGCGTAGGCGAGGGCCACCATGCCGCCGGAGCCCGCGTAGACGCTGCCGAAGATCGCCATCGGTGCGATCGGCACCATGTACACCAACCCGTAGGCCAGTAGGTCCCGAAAGCGCAACTGGCGGCTCAACTCCTGCGGATAGCCGTAGCGGGCCAGGTCGTTCGAGGCTGTCATCGGTAATCCTCACGAGGATGGGAAGCGCGGGGAGACGCCTACCGGGTGGTCGTAAACGACCCGACGGCGACGGGTATCCGCAGTCGATGTTGTTGTGGCAGCCACTCCATTCATCACCGGTGGTGGCTACATCCGGACCTACGGTGATCCGGCTAGGCAAGCTTGCCAAGTGCATCCACGTGAATGGATCCCCAGTCGTGGTGAGGTTTTCCCCCACCCGCGCACGCCTACGACCTGCACATGATTTGATCAATTAGCGAGGAGCTACCCATCCCAGGGCCGGTCGCCTCGCCGCGCCCCGTATCGATTCCGGTGAGAGGGGCGATACCGTGCGACAGGAGGCCGAACGTAGGAGGTGACCGCGATGGCAAGGACGACGGGCACCAAGGCGCAGCGCGATCACGTACGCCAGACACTGGCCGGTTTCGGAGCGACACCGACAGCCATCGCCGCCGAGCTACAGCGACGCTTCGGGCTGCGCCCCCGAGATGCCTTCCGCCAGGCCCATGGTTGGACCCAGGACGCGGTGGCCGAGAGACTGAACGCCAGAGGGAACGGGTCGGCGACGTTCACCGGGGCGCGGATCAGCGACTACGAGCGGTGGCCCTTCGGCGGCCGTCGGCCCACCTTGGCCGCCTTGAACGCGCTGGCGCAGGTCCTCGGAACCGAATCGAGCAGTCTGGTCGATCTCGATGACCTGGCCGCCATGCAGGAAGCAGACCGAGAGGCGCTGAGCGGCAGGAACGCCGCCCTGATGGCTGCGCCATCGGCCGCATCTTCAGCACCGCCTGGCGCGATGGCTGAGCCTCTGCGGTGGGACCTCAGTGCTCTGCAGGACGAGATGGAACTGGTGATAGCGGTGGCAGAACGCACGGCGAGCTTCGGCGCATGGGCGCAAGGCTCCAACGTCGGGCCCTTGACTCTTGAGGATGTCGCTGCCTCCACCCGCAGGATCGCGGTCGACTACCTGACCGAGCCGCCCGTTGTCGTCTACGCCCGGGCCGGGCTCCTGGCGGATCGCGTATTTCGCCTTCTGCAGACCGGGCGTCAGGATCCTGATCAGTCTCGGGAGCTCTACACCTGGGCGGGCTACCTTTGCACGCTCCTCGCCTGGATGGCTGGCGACCTCGGTCACCCGGCCGCAGCCGAGTCCCAGGCACGCACCGCCTGGATGTGCGCCGAGACTGTCCGCGACAACACCCTCCGTGCCTGGGTTCTCTCCACGATCAGCAAGATTCACCTGTGGGAGCGACGGTTCGAGGACGCGGCGAACGCCGCCATGCGTGGCTACGGCCACGCGGCCGAGGGGAGCGCGGCGGTCATGCTGGCTTGCCAGGAAGCGGACGCGTGGGCGGAGATTGGCGCTGCCGAGCCGGCCCGGGCAGCACTGCAACGGGCCGAGGAGGCCCGCCAACACGCCAGCCGTGACCCGGTGGGTGGCCTTCTCGCCTGCGGCACGGTGCGCCAACACAACTACGCTGGTTCGGTGCTGCTCCGCATCGGCGAGGCCGCCAACGCCATCCAGCACGCCGAGCACGCCCTTACGGAAGCCGCCGCGGACCCGTCGGTCGCCTACGGCACGCTCGCCCAGATCCGCATCTGGGCTGCGGCGGCGCATCTCAAAGCCGGCAGCCTTGATGGCGCGGTTTCGGTCCTGTCACCAGTGCTCGCTCTGCCACCCGAACAGCGGCTCGACCCGCTGGTGCACCGCCTCCGCGGCGTCGGGCGCAGCCTCGCCGGCAACCCGTCGCTGCGCACGAGCATCGAGGCCCGCAGTGTCCAAGCAGCCATCACCGAGTTCTGCGCCACCGGCGCAGCCCGGCAACTTCCCTGAGACCTGGAGAACCCATGGCAGTCCCGCACGCCACCAATATCCGTAACCACTGGTACTGGCGACCAGGTTGGGGCATCGGCTCCCGCTTCTACACCTGGCACATCACCTTCGACGGGCAACCCGAAGTCGAGAAGCTCGCTGACCAGTACCGATCGCTACTGTCCTCGCAACCCAGCCTCGACGTCATTCCAAACCGATGGCTTCACCTCACCATGCAGGGCATCGGCTTCGTCCAAGACGTCGCCACCGACGACGTCGACGCCATCGTGGCCGCCGCCAATGACCGCTGCTCGCGCCTGTCACCTTTCAAGCTCACCATCGGCACCCCCCACGTCGATCCCGAGTCCATCCAGATCGCCGTCGACCCGATCGAGCCCGTGCGGCAACTACGCGCCGCCATCCGTACCGCCATCGCCGATGTCTGGGGGGAGGACCGAGTACCCGAGGCCGCCGAGCCCTACAACCCTCACCTCAGCCTGGCCTATACCAACACCGACGGTCCCGCGGCACCGCTCATCGAGGCCCTCTCCTCCGCACCGAAGATCGCCGCGGACGCGCTGATCACCTCGTGCCAGCTCATCGTCCTCAACCGGGACGAGGGCATGTACGTGTGGGAACCGTACGCCACGGTAGAACTCGGCTCCTGAATCGTGTTTCATGTCCGCCATGTCACTCCGTGGTGGTGATCATCAAGCCCATGCTTCCTCGCTCCGCACCTCGTCGCGGGCGGCAGGGGGGGGGTCGCCGCCTGCGATGGCTGCTCACTCGGTGGGCGTTCGGGTGAAGGAGGCTGCGCCCGCCCCGAGGCGGAGCGGGCGCAGGTCACGCGGCGCGTGGCGGTGCGGGTTGGTGTAGGCGGAGCAGGCGGGCGAGTGTGGTGGCTTGGTCGATGGTGGGGAGGCCGGCTTCGGCGGCGAGGGCTTGGATTTCGGTTTCGGTTTCGGGGTCGGTCAGGTAGCGGGCCATCGACAGCGTCCCTGGCAGGAGCGGAGCGTCCGCCTCGGGGTGTGCGGTCGGGGCATCGCCGCCGGTTGTCCGCGTGGGCGGGGTCGGCGGCGACAGGTGTGGTGTGTTCGCGCGTGATTGCTGGTCACGGCGTGTGGCCATGTCCCTCCCAGGACGGCTCGTGGCGTGGGGGTGAGGTGTAGGTCCATGGGCATCTCCTCTCTCGGTTGGCAGGCAGTTCTGAAGATCGATCGCCGGATACCCCAGCCGGAGCCATGCGGCGGATCGACGCGGTCGCCGGTCGGGGTGGACCTCTGCTGCGGCGAGCAGCGCGTGGGGGCCGCGGACGGTACCTCCGGTGGCCGCGGAAGTGAAGGGGTTCGCAACTCACAGCGACTCAGAGCAGCGTGCCGTCGGTGTGAGTACTCGGACGGGCGCGGGTCTGTCGCCGAACTGCGCTGCTGACAGACTCTGACGGCTCCCGTCCGACGCGGGCGGTCCGCTTGCATCGCCCTCGGTGCGCGCCCGCACGCAAACAACGGCTACCGCCCCGGCAGGTTTGGCGGGTGCGGGTAGTCCAGCGGTGTGGGGCGTTCAGGCCGCCGTACGCGCCGTGTGTCCCGCCGGACCTCATCAGCGACCCGCTCATCTGGGGCGGGCTGGTCGTGGCTGGGGTAATCCTCGTCGTGGTGGGTGTCGGTGTAGGGCAGGTCGATGAGGCGGTGCCGGCCCGCGCGGCCGGGCATTTGCCAGACCTGGTGGGCAGGGCTGGCAGCGAGTGCGGTACGTAGTTCGGCGGTGGTGGTGGCGATGACGGTGGCCAGGCCGGTGCCGGCGATCCGGTGGTGCAGGTTCGCCTCGCGACGGGCGGACGGGAGATGGAACAACACCGGCCATGCCCAGGTGCTCATCGTGTACAGCCGCTCGTACTTGATGACCTTGTCGATGAGGACCTGCAGGTTCTCACCGCTGGTGTCGTACTCGAGGAAGAACGGTACGGACCGTCCGCCCTCGGCCCACACCCCAGCGCCGTCCGGGCGGGGGAAGCCGGTCGCTCCCGCGATGATGATCTGCGGGTCGCCGCCTTCGCGGTAGAGGGTGCCGGGTTCGTGGTAGGCGGATGCGGGCTGCCAGCGGACCAGCTCGGTGTGGGGGTGGGTGCGGGCGTGGGCGGCGAGGTCGATGAAGACCTGGTTGCCGCCGAGTAGGTGCGGCAGGTCCGGTCGGGAGGTCAGCGATTGTTTGCGGCGGCGGGCCTGGTCCCGGCGGCCTCGTGGGAGTCCGCGTTGGACGTGGACGTGGTCGTAGCCGAGTTGGTCCAGGACGTAGTGGTAGGGGTAGGACCCGCCGTACGCTCGGTTGGGCCGGAACCGGTCGACCGCCCGCAGGGCGGTGAGGCGACGTAGGCGGCGTTGGGTGAAGTCCAGGGACGGGAACAGGGCGGCGGCGATCTGGTCGGTGGTGAGGACGCCGTGGTCGTAGAGCCAGCCGAGGAGCCGGTCGTCGCGGGCGGTGATGCTGGCCTGCAGGCGCAGCAGCGGATCCGCGGCCGGTATGGGTTTACGCATGGGCAGCCCTTGGGGGGAGACCCGAGACTGGAGGGTCTGTCTGGAGTGGTATCGAGTCGCTGACAGCGGGGCTGACCTGGGCTGTGAGTGGCTGTGGGGGGTCGGTTCGGGGGTCAGGATCAAGACGGACGGTGCAACGGGGATCGGCACTGACACCGACCCGACCGGCCACACCGGGTCCGGGATGACGGTGCTGCTGGGAGAGTCTGTGTGAGCCGTACTGGTAGCGGCGCTCGTGATGGCCGCTGTTCGGGGTGGTCATGTGTTGTTGCTCCATGGTCAGAGGTACGGGCGGATGGGTGGTGCGCGCACCAGCCGCTGCGGCGGCGGGAGCGCGTGGACAGGTCTGGTCCGGTTCTGTCAGCTCGCGGACCTGCTGACATGCGCGGAGGATGGTCTGACAGCGGCGGCTCGGTCTGACAGCAGCCGCAGGTAGGGGTGTTGTCATGCGGCCTCCCGCGGTGACAGATCCGGTGCGGGCGGGGTGGTCTCGGCGCGTAGGACGCGCACGAGCGCGGAGGCGGTGGCGTTGGACAGCTGGTGCCCGCCGGCGCGTAGTTGTCGGGCGAGGGCCTTGCGGGACAGCGGTGTCCCCTCGGCGGTGAGTGTGCGGGCGGCGGTCCGGGCGGCCGGGACCAGCGCAGTGATCTCCGGGCTGCTGTCCCCGCCCGGTGCACCGCCGGTCCGCCGGTCCGGGACCGTCGGGTCCTGGTCTACGGTGGCGGGGAGCGTGGTGGTGCAGTCTCGGACCGCCGTCGCGTCCGCGAGGGCCGGCAGCCGCGGTCCGGGGACCGGCGCTCTGGTGTCCGGGACCGAGGCGTCAACGGTCAGCGGTGACCCTGACTCGGTCCGCGTGGGCCCGGCGGTGCGGTCCGGTGGTGGGGCGGGGTCGGCGCGGCCGAGGGCGATCTTCACCATCGTCAGGAAGCCGAGCGCCGGCAGCGCGGCGGCGACCCACCCGATCACCGACGCTTCCGCCTCCACCACCTGAGCGGCGAGGGACAGGAACACCGCCACTGTCAGGACGGTCGCCGGGAAGGCGATGCTCTTGCACCGCCGCCGGTTGCGGCGCAACTCCAGACCGGCGGCGATTGAGGTCAACTCCAGCACGACCGCGTCGGCCCAAGCGAGCCAGCCCGGCTGACCGTGCGCCGCCGCGACGTCATGCACATGTGTGAAGGAGGCCGCGCCGGCCGCGCCGCCGATCAACAGCATGATCAGCACCTGGATGCGGTTCTCCAGCCGCTCCCGCCCCAACCGCTGATCAGCGGGGAAGTCGTGGGATCGCTTTTCAGGTATCGCCAACGGCCCACCTCCCGCAGTCAGGCAGCACGTGCACGGTCCTGACCGGCGTCGTCGCGCCGGACCGGACCGAGCCGGCAGTCAGCTTGATGGGATGGATGTGGATTAAGGTCACGTTCGTGCTCCAGTGGATAGGTGTTCGAGGTGCGGTGCTTCGGGGATGCCGTCCAGGCCGCGTCCGTCCGCTCCGATCAGGATCTGGGCAGGCGCGACCTCGCCGGGGTGACGCCCGGCCGGACGGAACCCCGGTTGACGGTGCGGGGGCCGATAGATGTCACTGTGGTCGAGTCAACGAGCAAGCCGAATTCCCCGCGCGGGGGCAGGAACCAGGGCAGCAGGCGTCGCCGCAACCGGCACAACCAGGTGCGGTCAACAGGCGGACACGGGGGCGGACGGCAAGCCGAGCCACGAGGGCCTCTCAGGCCACCGGGCAGCGCTCGATGAGCGCCATGGTGGATGCGGCGGCTCAACGCGCCGACGAGCGATCCTTCATGCGGGGCCTCCTTCTCTCCACGGTCCCGTCATCGCCGGCGCGAACAAGAGCAGGCACCCCGGCTCTGGGAGTGCCTGCCCGCCTTCCTCCGGGCCGACCACGCCGGCCGGAGGTGCGGGAACGTGCATCCAGTACGCCCCGGGAACACCCGTCGAGTCAACCCCCAATTCCGCAAGGATGACCCCGGAGTCTTGACCTAAGTCCGGTGGAGTGCTATCTAGTCCATTCTGGTCGCGGGAAGTCCGTGTGCGTCCACCCAGCGAGAGGCAAGAAACTTTCCGAATAAGCCACATCGTGAGACGACTATCTCGATTGTTGGACCGGGAGGCCGCATGGCGGGTGGTGAGCGGTCCCTCGTTACCTCAAGCCGGGAAGGAAGCGGGCGTCGGAGCACTACCAGTATGCCGATCCTGGTAAGCGAGTTCCACGGTCAGATCGGTACCTCCACGTCGCACGGCCGACCGCCCTGTTGACTACACTGCGTTACTGCTGAAGTAGTCACGCTCGCACCGGATCGCGGCAGATCCGGATGGCGTCGACCGGTCGCGGTCATCGCTCGGGCACGACCTGGATCTCCACTCGATGCCGGAGGTAGTCGTCGTTTGAGGTGCGAGCGATCTGCACGGCCTGAGCAACTTGGTCGCGCAGTTGGCTGGGGTACATCTGTGGGTCCAGGGTGAGGCCTGGCAGTATGCATCGGCGCAGGTCCAGGTCGTCGTCGGCCAGGAAGCGGCGTAGTGCGGTAAGGCGGTACCGCTCGCGCAGGTCGCTGGCCGCCTCGTATTCGGCGGCGCTTTCCGGGGCCATGGTCGTCGTTCCCGGTAGGTACCTGACTCCTACCGAGGCCCAGTACCAGGCGCGTGCCGCGCCTGCCGCGTCGGCGGGGGCACCGGTGTCGAGATAGTCAAGCAGCGCAACCTGGACGCGACGGCGGCCGAACGCGGCGATGGCGGGTTCGACCAGTTGCCGGTTAAAGCTCGGATCCGGCTCGTACACTGCGGCTCGGATCAGCGGTTCGAACCATTCGTCGGGCATACCGCGAGCACCGGTCGGGTGCTTGGCCCGGCGTGCGACGGTCTCACCGATCATCCGCCGGGCACGATGACGCCAGAACAGACGGTCGTCGGGCTCGTCAACGTCCGGGGGTTCGGCGCCGACGAGGTCGAGCAGTGCCCGTAGCGAGGCGTGATAGACCGCCGAGCGATCAACCGTACGCCCAGGTAACGGCTGGAACGTAGCGGGCGTCTCGTTCGTCGATGCCATGGGCGACCAATGGTAGCCGGCGCTTCTCAGCCCGACCTCGCTCAGGTTTCCCAGCTCTTGGCCAGCTGATTGCCGTGACGCAGAGCGACGCTCCGAAGGCGGCAGACAGCGCGTCGGAGGCAACCTTGGTGCATCTTCGTTGGCGCTGATTGCAGATGGAGAGGCGCGTCGGGCCGTTTCGAAACGAAATCTCCACCACCTGTCTCGCCCGCGCTTTTCCTCACTGAGGCGCACGTACAGAAGAATAGCAGCTACCTGTCCACAGGCGTTACCTGTGCGAGGGGTACAGCAGGCGGTATCGGGCATGGGTGGCGTCGCGACGGAAGTTCGACTGCTCCGGATATGACCATTCGGGGAACTGTTCGTTCCAGAGTCGGTGCCGTTCAGCCCAAGGCTTGTCAGAATGTTGAGCACACGCGAATGCCGCAAGGCGAAGGTGCTTCGGCGTCATGCTTCGGCGTTTGACTGAAGTGTGCTCGCTGCGGGCTTGCTCGAAGGCGTGGAGCACCTCCTGCGGAGTAGCGGCCGGGTCGATGTCCAGTTTGATCCGGCGGGCCCAGTCGAGATCGACATTGTGGCGCACCTTGAAGGCTGGTGAACTAACTCTGACGATGGAGATCATTGGCGTCACGCCCGTCAAAATGAAGACGGTCGCCTGAACCGGCTGCCAGCCGAGGGCGTCAGCCAGGGTTTCTCCTAGTTTTGAAAGCTGGTCAAGTACGCCGTCGGCCTTGACGAAGCAGCGGCGAACTGCTGTATCGCCGGGGAGCGCATACGCGATGACGCGGCCCGAGAAGCTGACGCTGCCCGTGATCTCCGCTATCGGCGGGTTGAACGTGACGGTCGGACCGGTCCAGTCGTGGGTGATCCCCTCTGGGATGGTGAAGGTGATGTCCGAGGCGCGTTCACCTTCGCTTTCGACGTGGCCTTGGATCCACCTCTCGACTTCCGTCCTCGGTATTAGCCCGTCCGGTAGGTGCTTGGTTCGGAACGCCACAACTATGGGATCGACGGCGGCATGATGGGCGACGAGTTGGGATAGCGCCCACGCTCGTTCCTGCCCAACGCTGGGACCGCGCTCGTCGGCGGATTCGGCCGGCGTCTCGACAGGGGCTCGGGAATCGAGGATCATCCGCCCCTGCTCGACCAGCCAGTCGGGTTCCTCAGCTCCAGCAAGAACGTCGTCGACGTATCCGTCGCGCAGAAGCATCGACCAGATCGTTCCCGACAGACTGTGACGCAGCCGCTTCCTAACGTAGTGCTCAAGCTCTCCCGTTTGCATCAGCTAAGGCTACTCGAAAGCTATGCAACAAGCTGTTCGTCATGACCGAGGGGCAGGACAACCCATCCACGCCGCGCCAGCGGCTGCGCAGATTGAACGCGCGACTCATCGACTTCATCGACACGATCCGGCGGATCCGCCGGGTGCTTACCGAGCTGATCTCCCTCCTGACGGCGGTCGCAGGTCTCGTCGCCCTCGTCCTGAGCTGGCTCCGGTGAGCTGGAGTGGCCAGCAAAGACCGCAGTGAGAATGGCCCGGACCTGTAGGGCTTGCCCGAACGGGTGAGACGGTTCAACCGCGTAGCCGCAGCAGGTGTCAGGAACGCAACCCATAGTCCTGCACCGCGATCGGCTCGGCAATGTTATCCGTGAACGTCTGCCGTCACGGCTCCTGACCGTCGCGGCGCTGGTCATGGTCACCCTGCTACCCAATGCCACCTAACGTAGGTTGATCATGGGGTTGTGCTGGTCTTTTGTGGCTCGGGTCGTGTCGCGGCCGGCGGTCAGGCTGTGGCCGTTACGGTCTGTGGGTGGTCACGGATGCGGGTGTCGTGGGTGGACGGTTGCCGGACTGGATCTCGTTGGGGGTCCTCGCGGTCGAACCACCTGAAAACAGGCACTACGCACAGTCGCGTGCGGTTACTCGGAAAGGCTCACTCCGGCCAGCGGACCCACCTCGACCACTTATGCCGCACGCACGGCGACCGACGATGCAGACGGCTGCCTCGACGACAGGCCTGCCTCTGGCTGAGAAGGAGAAGTGGAGAACCAACCGCGGAAGGCGGTCGGCCGGCGGGCGGTGACGGCGGCACGGCCGTACGCCGGCCTCGACCTGGGCGAAGTGGCGGTCGCGCCGGGGCGGTGAGCGAGGGTCATGGCACGACGGGCGGTGCGGGCGGCGGCGCACACGCCGCGTTGCCGGCGGCACTGCAGGTTGCGGCAGTTGCCGCGCTCGTCGGGCTGGTGGGCTGTCGCGACATCGAGAGCGAGCCGCCACAGCAGCGGATCGATCACGTCGTCGGGCAGGGCGGCGAGGGCGCTGAGTCGTTCGCGGGGCACGGCGAGAACCTTCCGTCGAGGGGTCGGGCCGCCCGCCGATTGCGGTGGGACGGCAGACATGATCGACGCTCACCTCTGCCTGAAGGTCAAGTCGTTCGTAGCTTCCCCGATCAACACCCCAGCTCAGGCCACTTGCTGGTCTTGCAGGCCGAACTTCCAGGTCCAGTCGAGGCGGTGGCGGCCGAAGGTGCGGCGTTCGCCCTTGAACCCGGCGCGTAGGAGTTTGATGTCGGCGACGGTGCGGATGATTTCCCGCTTGACGGGGATGTTGTCGCCGAGTTCCTGCCACGCCGCCACCGCCTGATCCCCGATCCGTCCGCGCAGCACGGTGGGGATCCCGGCGTCGGCGGCGCGTTGCTCGTACTCGGCGATCTGCGCCAGCAGGCCCTTCTCGGCTCGGGCGTAGGCGATCGCGGTGACCTCGCCCTCCTCACCCAGCTTCCGCCACTCCTCCAACTCCCCACGCAGCCGCTGTGCCTCGGCGCGGGCGTGCGCCACTTCCTCGTCGGTAGCGCTGGCGGCGGTGAGAATGTCGTACACGTCGGGGCGCGACAGCCACGCCACCACCGTGCGCTGCACGTACTCGTCGAGGAACTCGGCCTTCACCGCAGCGCAGCGCTTGTGCAGGCAGGAGTACACCTGACCGGTCCAGCCGTGCCGGTTGACCCGCTGCGACGACAGCGGTCCGTCGCACACCCCGCAGCGCACGAGGTAGGACAGCAGGTGCACCGCCCGCCCAGGGCGGGTCGTGGTGCGGGACGGATCGCCCAACATGCGCACCACCGACCAATACGTCTCCTCCGCCACCAGTGCCGGCCAGATCCCGTCACCGACGATCTCCCCGCGCAGCACCCGTTTGCCGATGTAGGCCGGGTTCATCACCTGCATCCGAATAACGCCCCGCCGCCAGATCCCACCCTTCGGGCCCGGGATCCCCAGCCGGTTCAACTCCGCCTCCCGCACCGTCAACGGCATGCCTTCGGAGATCTTGCGGAAGTTGTCCCGCACCACCTGCGCATGCGAATACTCGCTGACCGTGCCGTCCGCGGCGACCGCCGTGCGGATCTCGGCGTCGGGTTCCTGGCGCAACAGGGCCTTGGTGCGCTGGTCGTAGATCCGTCGATACCCGTAGGTAACTTGCCCGTGTGGGCGGCCCGCCTCTGCGGCACCGACGATCCCGCGCAGCACGTTGTCGCGGATCGAGTCGGCCATCCACTCCGCCTGCACCGCCTGGAAACCGAGCATCATCCGGTCGTTCTTGTCTCGCAAGTCGTACAGCACCCCGCCGACCAGCCAGAAGTACAGCCCGACCTCGTGGCACATGTCCCGGATCTTCACGAACACCGCGAGGTCACGTTCCTTGCGGGAGATCTCCCAGACCACCAGCACGTCACCCTTGCCCGCGCGGATCTGCTCGATCAACAACTCGAACTGCTCCCGCTCCTTCGTCGCGCGCCGGCTCGCCGAGCGGTGGTTGTCGGTGAACGACCCCGCGTCGGTCCAGGACCGCTTCGTGATCTCCGCCAGGTTGAGCACGCCCTGGTCGTGAACGCTCTTGCCCTGCTCCTTCTTGTCCTGACTCGCGCGCTGATACCGCAACGCCCGCACCTCTACGCCACCGGCCAGCAGCGCGTCCTTGCTGTCGAACCGGCCCCAATTCCCCGACCGGGCCTTACGCCGTACCATCAGACCGTCCCCCTAGATCGACGTTCGTGTCGGCAACATCGACCATAGCTTCTAACGATTCTTGACAGTCCCCGTCCGGCAGCCCAGCAGCGCGGCCGTCTGCTCGACGCTCAGGTCCTCCAGGTACCGCAGGGTCAGCACGGCGCGCTGCCGGGGCGGCAGCGTCAGCAGCGCGTCCCGCAGCAGCATCCGCAGGTCGGCGTCGTGGCCGCTGTCCCGCGCCGCCGGCACCTCGGGCAGCGCGTCGAGCGGCACCTCGGGCCGCCGGGCCCGGCGACGCCAGCCGGAGACCTGATCGTGGTAGAGGATCCTGCGCACGTACGGCTCGGCGTCGCCCCGGATCTGCGGCCAGCGCGTGTACGCCTTGGCGAGGGCGTTCTGGAGCAGGTCCTCCGCGCCGTGCTGGCTGCCGGCCAGGGCGTACGCGACGCGCAGCAGGGCCTCGCCGCGGTCGTTGACGAACGCGGTGAACTCCCCGTCGGTCACCTCGGCCACCGTCCACCTCCGATGGTCAAGACGCCGGCCGGGACCGGAAGTTTGCCTCACCGGGCGGCCGGATCGGGCCGCCGCGCACCGGCAGGGGAGAATGAGGGTGTGCGCTGGACCGTGCTCGACTCTCCGATCGGCGAGTTCTCCGTGGCCACCGACGACGACGCCGTGTGCGGCACGCACTTCGGGCGGGTGGAGTCGGCCGTCGAGGCCCCCGGCGACGAGTTGTCCGGCCGGGCGGTGGCCGAGCTGCGGGCGTACTTCGCCGGGGAGCTGACCGAGTTCACCGTGCCGGTGGCGGTGCGGCGGGGCTCCGAGTTCGAGCGCGCGGTGTGGCGGGAGATGACCCGCATCCCGTACGGGGAGACGTCGACCTACGGCGCGGTGGCCCGGTTGGTCGGCGACGGCGACCCGGGGGCGGCGCGGGCGGTCGGGGTGGCCTGCAACCGTAACCCGATCCCCGTGATCGTCCCCTGCCACCGGATCGTGGGTGCGGGGGCGAAGCTGGTCGGGTTCGGCGGCGGCCTGCCGCGCAAGGTGAAGCTGCTGGAACTCGAGGCCGGCGTAGCCCTGCGCCGAGCCTGGTCCTGACGCGCTTGGTCCCGACGGCTGTAGATGCTGCGCAGGGGTGGCCCAGGGCTGGGGCCATGATCGTCTGACGTTCACCGAGAGAATGAACGGCGTGTCGCGTCGGTGAGCGACAGACGATCATGGGCAGGCGAGCGATTCCGCTAGATCTTGGACGATTTCGGCCCCCAGAGGGGCCATAAACTTCCAAGATCTCGGAGTCGCGGGACTGGGCTCAGGCGAGCCGTCCGGCGCGGAGGTCGGTGAGGAAGGCGGCCCAGTCGGCGGCGGGGAAGAGCAGCGTCGGGCCGGTGCGGTCCTTGCTGTCGCGGACGGCGAACCGGCCGCTGCCGTCGAGCACCGGCCCCGCCTCGACACAGTTGCCGTCGCCGTTGCCGCTGCGGGTGCTGACGTGCCAGGCCACCGGCAGCCCGATGCTGGTCGAACCGTCGACGGTCGCCATGTGCTCACTCCAGACGCGCTTCGAGATCGAAGAGGATCCGCTGCACGGCGCCGTTGCGCAGCGCCGCCCGGCGCAACCGATCGTAGCGCTGGTGCAGCGAATCGGCCTTCTCCCCTTCGACCACGACCGTCCCGACGACCGTGGAGATGCAGCCAGCGGGCGGGTAGGGGCGGCGCATCCGGAAGACGTCGAAGGCGCCATTCGGGCTGGCATGGGCACCTGCGGTGAGCGGCAGGATCATGATCTCGACGTTCGGCCAGCCAGCCACCGAGCGGAGGTGGGCGAGTTGGGCGCGCATCACCTCGGGCCCGCCGACCGTCCGCCGCAGCGCACCCTCATCGATGATCGCGGAGAGCCGGATCGGCTCGGGATGACTCAAGCGCTGCTGGCGGTTCATGCGCAGCTCAACGAAGCGTTCGAGTTGATCAGCGGGTAGGTGCTCGTCGGCGGCTCGGATGACGGCCTCGGCGTACTCCCTGGTCTGCAGCAGGCCAGGGATCACGGAGTCCTGAAAGGAGTCGATCGCGGAGGCGCGGCTCTCCAGCCAGATCCAGTCGATCAACGACGCGGCAACGTTGGCGGTGAGCCCGTCCCACCAGCCCTTCTGCCACACGTCCTGCGCCATCGTCTTGAGGTCGTCGCGCCGCTTCGGGTCGTCGATCCCGCAGACGTCGAGGTAGGTCAGCACCTCGGGCACCCGGGCCGGCAGCATGCCGGACTCGATCCGGCTGACCGTGCTGGCGTTGCGGTTGAGGCATTCGCCCACGTCTCGCAGCGTGAGCCGGGACTTCTCCCGCATCTCGCGGAGTTGCTGGCCAAGCCATTGAGCGCGAAGCGTGAACGCGTGTTCGTTCGGCACCATCGCTCCCTTCCATCTTGGACAGCATGCCGAACACATTCCACTCGTGCAAGCTTGCATCGCCTCGCGATGTCATGCATGCTGCGTGTGGCTGCGGTTACCGAAGGTGATCGGCGGTCGAGGTAGGACGGACCGGGGCGGGTCGGCTTGGCGGCATGCCCACCCCGGTCCGGGAACGAGCCGAACGGGAGACACATCGCGATGGATGGCGTCCCGGGGTACGACTCCCCGACTGTCTACCACGTCGTACCCGCCACGAGCGGGCACCGGCGCGCGTGCGAGGTGCGTACCGCTTCGGTTGTGGGCCGGGGGACGCGCTGACCCGACAGCGCATCCCCGGCGTCGAGCCGGGCGGGCGCGCGGACCCCGCCGCGAATCCCCCTCGCGGCGGTGCCGGACCGCGCGTCCGCCCCTCCGGGCGAGGGGTACGCACGAATGGGGCTGCACGAAAACGGGCCGGGGTCGTGACCGGGCGCAAACTGCCGGTGCTGGTGCGGGCCGCCTGGCTGGTGTTGGAGCACCACCGGCACCGCCGTTGCCGGGCGTGCTGCGTCGGGGGCGGCTGTCCCGCCGTCGAGGTGGCACGGGCGCGGATCAGGGCGTGGCGACGGTTCGGGTCGTGAGCGCCGAGGTCAGGGCCGGGGACGTGGTCCACGTGACCGAGGCGGCCAGCGTCCAGTTCGTCAGTCGGCCGATCGTGGCGCGGGTGATCCGGGTGCGCGACGACCTGGTCACCTACCACGGCTGGTGCTGGCTCGACGTCTACCAGCTCGACGCGAAGGGCAACGCGACCGAGCGCCGGACGATCTTCGTACGGCCGGACGGGCTCCGCATCCAAGGCGACCTCGGGCGGGTGCCGGGGGCACGTCGTGCGAGTGCGTCGGCGAGCAGAGGAGGAGGGAACCGATGAAGATCAGGTCCGAGGTCGAACAGCGGCTGCGTGAACTGGCCGAGGCCGAGCGCCGGTCGATGCACGAGCCCGTCGAGGTGGCCATCCGGGCGTACCTCGACCGTTGCGAGCGCGACGAGTGGACGCGTACGGCCGCCCGGCGGGCCTTTGCGGAAAACGCCGAGTTCTTCGAGATGCTGGGCGACCGGTGAGGTGCGGCTCGCGCTGCGGCTGTCGCCGTACCTGGGAATGCCGGCCTGAACGAAACACGGAGGGCCGGGTCCCGACGGACCCGGCCCTCTCCCGATCGTGCTGGGGGTCAGCGCGTCAGCGCTCGACCTCGCCCTTGATGAAGGACTCGACGGCGGCGTGCGCGTCGTGGTCGGCGTACTGCACCGGCGGGGACTTCATGAAGTACGACGAGGCCGACAGGATCGGGCCGCCGATCTTGCGGTCCAGGGCGATCTTCGCGGCCCGGACGGCGTCGATGATGACGCCCGCCGAGTTCGGCGAGTCCCACACCTCGAGCTTCAGCTCCGCGTTGAGCGGGGTGTCGCCGAAGGAACGGCCCTCCAGGCGGATGTACGCCCACTTGCGGTCGTCGAGCCACGGCACGTGGTCCGACGGGCCGATGTGCACGTCGCTCTTCTGCATCTCGTGCGGGATCTGGGACGTGACCGACTGGGTCTTCGAGATCTTCTTCGAGACCAGCCGGTTGCGCTCCAGCATGTTCATGAAGTCCATGTTGCCGCCGAAGTTGAGCTGGTACGTGCGCAGCAGCTCGACCCCCCGGTCCTCGAACAGCTTCGCCAGGGCCCGGTGCACGATGGTGGCGCCGACCTGGCTCTTGATGTCGTCGCCGACGATCGGCAGGCCCGCGTCGGTGAACTTCTTGGCCCACTCGGGGTCGGAGGCGATGAAGACCGGCAGGGCGTTGACGAACGCGCAGCCGGCGTCGATCGCGGCCTGGGCGTAGAACTTGTCGGCCTGCTCGGAGCCGACCGGCAGGTAGGAGACGACGACGTCGACCTGCGCGTCGCGCAGCGCCTTGGCCACGTCGACCGGTGCGGCGTCCGACTCCTCGACGATCTCGCGGTAGTACTGGCCCAGGCCGTCGAATGTCGGGCCGCGCTGCACGCTGATGCCGGTCGGCGGCACGTCGCAGAGCTTGATCGTGTTGTTCTCGCTGGCGACGATCGCCTCCGCGAGGTCCATGCCCACCTTCTTGGCGTCCACGTCGAACGCCGCGACGAACTCCACGTCCGAGACGTGGTAGTCGCCGAAGGTGACGTGCATGAGACCCGGGACGCGGTCGTTCGGGTCGGCGTTGCGGTAGTACTCCACGCCCTGTACGAGGGACGAGGCGCAGTTTCCCACACCGACGATGGCGACGCGGACGGAGCCCATAGCGTCTGCCTCCTTCTTCTTCATCACGGCCGCTCTTTCCTGGACTCTCCAGGCGGAGGCGGGCTGTCGTTATCTCGTCGGCCGCCGGCCGTCCCGGTTTCCGGGACCGTCGGGGCACGGCCGGAGCGCTCGTTGGCGATGAGCTCCTCCAGCCAGCGGACCTCGCGCTCACAGGCGTCGAGGCCGTGACGCTGCAGTTCCAGCGTGTACGCGTCGAGGCGCTCGGCCGCCCGGCCCAGCACGTCGCGAAGCCCTTCGCGGCGTTCCTCGATCTTGCGGCGGCGACCCTCCAGGATGCGCAGCCGGGTCGCCTGGTCCGTGCGGGCGAAGAACGCGAAGTGCACGCCGAAGCCCGTGTCGTCGTACGTCTCGGGGCCGGCCTGCGCGATGAGCTGGGCGAAGCGTTCCTTGCCCTCCGCAGTGATCTTGTAGACCACCCGGCCCCGCCGGCTGGTCAGTGCGGGAACCTCCTCGGCGGTGGCGGGCGTCTCGGCGGCTTCGGTGATCCACCCGGCCGCCTGCAGCCGGCGCAGGGTGGGGTAGAGCGAGCCGTAGCTGATCGCCGCACGGATCGCGCCCAGCTTGGCCGTGAGCTCCTTGCGGAGCTCGTAGCCGTGCATCGGGGACTCCTGGAGGAGGCCGAGGATGGCGAGATCGAGCACGGGCCACCCTCTCTTACCCCCGGCGCGGAGGCTCAACCACCGCGATGTATCGGACCGATACATCGCACGTTAGCTGCTCACTCAGGCCAGGGCAAACCCCCACGCCGAATTCCCAGGGTCACTGATTGTGACGGCGGTCGCCTCGTCGAGCCGGACCGCGTACCCTTCTCCGCATGCGTACGCAGCGCCAGGTCGTCGACTACTCGCTCCGGAAGCGAGCGGTGCTGCGTGAACTTCTCGCCGGCCAGGTAGGCACGTACGACGTCTGCGACGCGTCGCCGTACCTGAAGAACGCCGCCCACTTCCACGGTGAGCCCACCGAGGAGCGCTGCCCGATCTGCCGCAGCGAGAACCTCACCCACGTCCACTACATTTACGGGGACGAGCTCAAGCAGTCCGCCGGGCAGGCGCGTAGCCTTGCCGAGTTGCCCGTCCTGGCGATGACGCTGCGTGAGTTCCAGGTCTTCGTGGTGGAGGTGTGCCTCGGCTGCGGCTGGAACCACCTCGTCGAGCAGTTCCTGCTGGGCCGGGACGGGCTGGCCGGCGGCGCGGAGGACGGGTCGGACCAGGGCGCGGCCGGTGCTTCGGCCGCCACGGCCCCGGGTGCCGGCCCGGCCGTTCGGCGGAGGCGAGAGGCGCAACGGTGAACCCAGCTGACTCGGTTGGTCCGGTGTGGAGGAGGCGGAACGACCGACAGCTTGTGGGCCCGATAGGTCCGATTGATCCGGAAGCGATGCCCTCGGCCCGACCCGTTCGGGCGGCGGCATCCTGTGTTTCAGCTCACGGCAAACCGGTGGCGGCGCGATCGCGTCCCACCGCGACCGGCAGGGTGTGAGGAATGAACTCGTACGGCGAACCCAGCTCCTCGCGCGGGCGGGCCCAGATACCGGGCGCCAACGGCGACCCCGGCGCGGGCCCGGCCGACGCGTACCGTCGCGGCGACGACGCCCGCGGCAGCTGGTCAGAGGGTACGGCACAGCCGGGCCGCGCCTCCGTGCCGCCCCGCGGCCAGGCTGCGGGAGGCCGCGCCTCGGTAGGCGGCTCCGCCGCCGTGCCGCCGCGCGCCGGCTCCGCAGCGGTGCCGCCGCGCGGCACAGCCGCGGCCGGCTCGGCGTCGGTGGGCTCAGCCTCGGTCGGGCGCGCGGTTCCCGGTCGGGCCTCGGTGCCCGTCTCCCCGGCTCCGGGCGGGCCGACAGCCGGCCGGGCCGGCGCGGGCCGCGCCTCGGTGCCGGTCTCCCCGGCACCCGTCTCCCCGGCCGGTCGGGCCTCGGTCGGTGTCGGCTCCGCAGGACGGGCGAGCGTGGGCGCCGCGTCGGTGAGTGGCGCACCGTACGGCGGCCCCGCCGGCCGGGCCTCCGTCGCCCGGGCGACCGTGCCCCCGGCCTCCGGCATCGGCGCACCGCCCGGCGGGGGCGGCCGGGGCCCCGACGGCCGCACGAAGTCGGCGCGGGCCCGCAAGCGCCGGCGGGCGAACATCCTCATCGCCGGCTTCGCCGTCTTCATCATGCTCGCCGGCATCGGCGTGGTCGGCTTCACCTACTACTCGACCAACGTCGTGCTGCCCGAGGACACCACGCCGCCGCAGGCGACGACCCTCTACGCGTTCGACAACAAGACCATCATCGCCAAGGTGGGTGAGCAGAACCGCACCCTGGTCACCATCAACCAGATCCCGCAGCACGTGCAGGACGCGGTGGCCGCCGCCGAGGACCGCAACTTCTACCGGCACTCCGGGGTGGACTACAAGGGCATCGCCCGGGCCGCGTGGAACAACGTCTCCGGCGGCGACAAGCAGGGCGCGTCGACCATCACCCAGCAGTACGCCCGCAACGCGTACGACAACCTGAAGGAAGACTCGTACGCCCGGAAGGTCAAGGAGGCGATCCTCGCCTCCAAGCTGAACGACAAGTACGGCAAGCCGCAGATCATGCAGCACTACCTCAACGTGATCTACTTCGGCCGGGGCGCCTACGGGATCGAGGCGGCGGCGCAGACCTACTTCGGCAAGTCGGCGAAGAGCCTGACCGTCGCCGAGGGCGCGGTGCTCGCCGCACTGATCAAGCAGCCGGTCGCCAGCGAGACCCACAAGGGGTACGACCCGGCCGTCAACCCGGTCGACGCCAAGTCCCGCTGGGACTACGTCATCAACGGCATGGTCGAGGAGGGCTGGCTGAACGCCCCCGGCAGGCCGGAGCGCCCCACCGAATACCCGAAGAACGCCAAGAGCCCCAAGAACGGCGGCGCCGGGATCGACTTCGGCGTGAACACGCCGTACGGCAACGTGATCAACTACGTCAAGGTCGAGATGCGTGAGAAGGGCCTCTGCGTCGACAAGGAGGCGGAGGTCACCGACACGAAGCCGCTCTGCTCGCAGGCGCTGATGGCCGGCGGCTACCGGATCCGCACGACGATGGACACGAAGATCCAGAAGGCGGCGGTCGAGGCCGCCCAGCGCAAGACGAAGGGCTCGGAGCTCGCCGGCCAGCCGAAGAACCTGATGGCGGCGGTCGTCGCGATCGAACCGGCGACCGGGCGCGTCCTCGCCTACTACGGCGGCGACAACGGCACCGGCACCGACTTCGCCGGCAAGAACACCGACGCCAACGGCACGCTCAGCGGCGGCCACTCGCCGGGGTCGAGCTTCAAGATCTATACCCTGGCCGCCGCGCTGAAGGCCGGCAAGGCGCTGGAGTCGCGGTGGAAGGGCCGGGGCTTCACCCCCGAGGGGACGAAGTTCAAGGTCAGCAACGCCGGCGTGGACAACCCGTCCTGCGGCAACTCCTGCACCCTGAAGGTCTCCACCCTCAAGTCGCTGAACGTGCCGTTCTACCACGTCACGCAGGAGATCGGGCCGGACAAGGTCATCGACATGGCCAAGCAGGCCGGCGTCACCACCATGTGGCGCACGGACACCGACCCCGCGAAGGCGTACGACCTGACGAAGACCGACCCGAAGGACATCGCGCCGTCGCCGTTCTTCCACGTCGTCGGCTACGGCCAGTATCCGATCACCGTCCTGGACCACGCCAACGGCGTCGCCACCTTCGCCAACGAGGGCGTCTACAACAAGGCCCACTTCCTTTACTCGGTGGAGAAGCAGAACGAGACCACCGGCAAGTGGGAGAAGATCAGCAGCGAGAAGATCGAGTCCAAGCGCCGGATCGACAAGGACATCGTCGCCGACGTGACGTCGGTGCTGAAGGAATACCCGGGCCAGGTCAACCACCGGCTCGCCGACGGCCGCGAGGCGACCGCCAAGACCGGCACCTGGGAGCTCAAGTCCGACAGCGAGGACAACGGCGACGCCTGGATGATCGGCTACACACCGCAGCTCGCCACTGCTGTCTGGGTGGGCAACGAGCAGAAGCGGCTGCCGCTGAAGCTGAGCGACGGCCGCAGGGTCAGCGGCGCGAACCTCCCCGGCACCATCTGGGAGCGGTTCATGAACGACGCCCTCAAGGGCGAGCCGAAGAAGACCTTCCCGCCGGCCGCGAACATCGGCGACCCGGAGGCCGGCAACGGCGACCCGCCGCCCCCGCCGCCCACCCCGGACCCGCCGGCGTGCAACCCGCTGGACATCTTCTGCCAGAACCCGGGTAACGGCACCCCGACCACCCCGGACAACCCGGGCGAGGGCGGGCTGCCCGGCAACCCGGGCGGGGGCGACACACCGGCGACCCCCGGGCCCGGGAACGGCGGGGGCACCGGCGGCGGCCTGCTGCCGACCATCGCGCCCCGCACCCGGGAGTAGCCAGCGAATGTAGTGCGAACGGCGGTTGGGCCGGTGGTCCGGCCGCCGTTCGCCGGCCCTGCTGCTGGCTATAGCGATGGGGCAGGCCAGCACGGAAGCAAGCGCGGAGGGCATTCCGACGTACTTCGGCGACCCTTCCGTGGCGTTCGCAGGCCATGGGGTCTGCGGCGATCCGGAGGCCCTGAACGCTATGGTCACCACGATGACCCCGGGTGAGCACGGCGTGGTGCCGGACTGGCTGCCGGAGAGCTGGAACCAGTACGGCCTCTCACAACAGTCCTTCCACCCGAACATGGACGGATCAGCACGGTATGCATCGATGATGAACCATGTCGCCGTCAATATGATGGGCCTGTGACCCGAGTCGGCTGGCGGCGTCCGTGAGGAGGGCTCTCCTCGCGGGCGTCGCCCTGCTCTGTCTCTCCAGTTGTGGCCTCAACTCGGAGCAGCAGGCGAGAGACGAGGCGACCACGTCGGTCCGGGACCGCGCCTCGAACGCCCGGCAAGCGGCTATGAAACTGCTCACCGATCCGCCCTTCGCGGCGCTGAGCACCGAGAGGCGGCTGAGCGGTCTCGCGGTGGCAGCCGGCGGCGACCGTTACGGAATGGTGTTCGGGCAGCGCGCCACGCCGGACGGTCGGCTTGAGGTCGACATCGCCTACGATGCCACCGGTCACGGCGGCGGGTACGTCGCGGCCGTGGTCCACGCCCGGCTCTGCGTCCGGCTGTCCGGCGTGGTGGGTGCCGACCCTCAGGTCGAGATGGTGGACACCCCCTGTGCCGCGTCCTTCGACAGGCATCTCAACCCGCCTGATCTGATCGTCACCCTGGAGGACTGACAGTTTCGCGTACCGGAATGTTTTGCCCCGGGGCGGGACGTGAGGGCCATCGGTACGGGATGATTCCTGTCCATGAGCACCCAGTCGACGGCAGACATGGACGACGCCGGGCCCGGCGACCACCCGTCCCGGTCGGACGGGTTCGTCCGTGGCGCATCCGAGCTGATCGGTGGCCCGCTGGGCGACCACGCGACGGCGCTGGACCGGCCCGCCGACCGGGAGAGCCGGTTCTGGACGGCCGCCCGGATCGTGCTGGCCCTGGCCTGCCTGACCCTCGCCCTGCACTGGGTGCAGAAGTCCCCCTGCCAGGACGGCGCGTGGCAGAACAACATCCAGTACACGCGGATGTGCTACACCGACGTGCTGGCGCTCTACTACGCCGAGGGGCTCAACGAGGGCAAGGTGCCCTACCGGGACCACCCCGTCGAATACCCGGTGCTGACCGGCTACTTCATGGGTGCCCTCGGGCTGCCGGTGCACGCCCTCGGCGTCGACAACCCGGAGATCAACCAGGGACGGTGGGCGTACAACGTCAACGCCCTGGTGCTCAGCGCCCTCGCCGTGGCGACCGTCGCGGTCATCCTCGCCCTGCGCCGCCGACGACCCTGGGACGCCGCCCTCTTCGCGCTGGCCCCCGCCCTGTTCCTCACCGCCACCGTCAACTGGGACCTGCTCGCCATCGGGCTGGCCGCGTTCGGGTTCCTCGCCTGGGCCCGCAGCCGGCCGGCGCTGGCCGGGGTGCTGCTCGGCCTGGCCGGCGCGGCCAAGATGTGGCCGCTGTTCGTCCTCGGGCCGATCCTCGTGCTCGCGCTGCGCGCCAACCGGATCCGCGCCGGCCTCACCGCCGTCGGCACGGCCCTCGTGGCCCTCGTCGCGGTCAACCTGCCGGTGGCCGTTCCCTACCGCGACAACTGGGACCGCTTCTTCGAGCTGAACACCACCCGGCCCATCGACTGGGGCACGCTCTGGTACATCGGGCGCTACCTCGACGGCAAGGTCAACACCGGCGGCCCCGGCTCGATGGGGCCGTTCGAGTGGCTCAACGCCAACATTCCCACCCTCAACTGGCTCTCGTACGCCCTGTTCGGGCTGGCCTGCCTCGGCGTGGCAGTGCTGGCCCTGCGCGCGCCGAAGCGGCCCCGGCTGGCCCAGCTCGCCTTCCTCGTCGTCGCCGCGTTCCTCATCTTCAGCAAGGTCTGGTCGCAGCAGTTCGTCCTCTGGCTGCTGCCGCTGGTCGTCCTCGCCCGCCCGAAGTGGGGCGCGTTCATCGCCTGGCAGGTCGCCGAGATCGGCTACTTCGCCGCCTTCTACGGGGAACTGCTCGGCTCGGCGACCAGCCGCCCGGTCTTCCCCGAGGGGGTCTTCGTGCTGGCGGCGGCGCTGCGGTTGGGCACCGTCGTGGTGCTCTGCGTGCTGGTCGTGAAGGAGATCATGCACCCCGAGCGCGACGCGGTGCGGGACACCTACGCCGACGACCCCGACGGCGGGGTGCTCTACGGAGCCCCGGACGCCCCCTGGGTGGACCGTTGGCGACGGCGACCCGAGCCCACCGAGCCCGCCGCCGTGCCGGCTCCTGCGCCAGCCTGACGTCCCTCGGTGCGGCCCAGGCCACCCCCCGGCCCCGCCACCCGGCCCGGCCCCGCCACCCGGCCCGGCCCCGCCACCCGGCCCGGGCCGCACCGAGGCTCGCCGTCAGAGGCGGAAGACCACCGCGTTGTCGACCTGCTCGCGGGTGATGCCGAGCGCGTCGACCGGGGCGTCGATCGTGGTGGCCCACGGAGTGTCGGCGATCTGGTCGCGCAGCACCACCACGCTGCGCACGCCCAAGGCGCGCAGGTAGGTCACGCTCGCCTGGTCCGGGAAGGCCTCGGTCGCCTTCCGGATCTCGGCCAGCCGCGCCGGGGTGAAGCCGCTGCCGCCGTTGACCACGTCCTGGAAGCGGCTGGTCGACCACAGCATCACCGGCTGGTCGTGGCTCTGGCTGCTGGGCAGCACCAGCATCGGGCCGTCCACCGACCGCATCGCGGCCGGCTGGATCGGCACCACCGGATGCGGGGTGACGTTGAGGCCCTCGGCGATCACCAGCAGCAGCGGCAGCACGGTGGCCAGCCGCAGCCACGGGCCCGGCCACGGCGGAACCCGCTCGGCGGCCCACTCCCGCACCCGGATCGCGAAGGCGCTGACCGCCCCAGCGGCGAGCAGCCCGAGCAGCAGCGTCGTCCAGAGCATCATCCGCCCCGGCGTGCGCAGGCCGTTCCAGCCCGGCAGATACTCGAAGAGCAGCCCGTAGGTGAAGGTGCCGCCGAAGAACCGGGTGCCCATGGCCAGGATCGCCGTCACCACCACCCCGGCGAGCAGCAGCAGCCGGTGCCGCAGCCGCCACACCGAGAAGAACAGCCCGCCGGCCGCCAGCGCATAGAGCACGAAGCCGGGTAGCAGGGTCATCTCCGGAGAGGACCAGGGCAGCGCGGCGCGCGCCCCCTCGTGCAGCTCGCCCCAGACGCCGGACTCGGCCGGGGCGGTGAAGAAGCCCGAGAACGGCGGCGAGTAGATGCCGACGTCGTCGAGGGTGCGGGCGGCGTTCGGGTGCAGCTCGGCGACCTTGAAGTAGGGGACGGCCAGCAGAGCGCCCACCCCCGCGAAGAGCAGCGCGCCGACGACGTCGGCGACGAGCAGCCGCATCCCGAACGGCCGCCGCACCGACCGGCGCCGGACGAACCAGGTCACGGTGGCGACGAGCGTCACCCCCGCCAGCACGTACGCGAACGGCAGCCCGATGCCGAAGCCCAGGCTGAGCTGCCAGGCGGCCACCACCCACCCGGCGTACGCCCACCCGGCGTGCCGCCGCTCGGGCCGGTAACCGTGGCGCAGCGACCAGCCGTGCCCCCGGGCCAGCATGGCCAGCGCCAGCGGGATGCCGCCGTTGGAGACGATGTGCAGGTGCCCCGCCTGGGCGAGCAGCCAGGGTGCGTACGCGTAGCCGGCCCCGGCCACCGCCGCGCCCGCGCGCCCCGCGCCGAGCTGCCGCGCCAGCGCGTACGCCCCGAGCGTGGCGAGCGCGTGGGCCAGCACGAACATGATGTTGTAGCGGAGCAGGGCGGCCTCGGGACCGGTGCCGATCATGCCGGCCGGCGCGTATCCGAGCAGGGTGTCGGAGAAGGCGAAGCTCCACGGCTCCGGGAAGAACGTGTTGGCGTGCCACAGCCGCGCCGGATCGGTCAGCAGGATGTGCCCCGACCAGGCCATCTGCCAGGCCTGGAGGCTCGGGTCCCAGTAGTCCTGCGGAAGTGTGTGGCGTGGGTAGCGCAGCGTCGGCCAGGTGAGCGTGACGGCCAGCGCCAGCGATCCCAGCACCGCCAGGGTCCACTCGTGGATGCCGAAGCGGCCGACCACCCGCAGCCCGCGACGCAGTCGCCCCGGCACCGGCTCCGGCGCGGGGGCGAACGCCTCCCAGCGGTCCGGCTTCCCGTCGCCCTTGCCGCTGCCGTCGTCCTTCGCGCCGCTGTCGTCGCTGTCGTCGGTGTCGCCGTCCTTCGCGCTGCTGTCGTCCTCGGCGTCGCTGTCCTTCCTGAGCTCGCCGTCCTTCCGGGCGTCGCCGTCGCCGGGGGCGGCCTTTGCGGCTGTGTCGGCCACGGCTGTGTCGCCCACGGCCGGCTCCGCTGCGGAGGCGCCGCCGGTGGCCGGCTTCGTCGCGGCGGCGGCCTCGTCCGTGGCGCCGGACGGCTCGGTCGTCATGCGGCCCGGCTCCCCACGCCGAGCCGGTCGCGCAGGAAGGCGATGTCGGCGCCCTGACCGTCCGCCCCGCCCGGGGTCTCCACGATCGCCGGCGCGCCCGCCGCCCGGATCACGGCCACCACCAGCTCCGGGTCGATGGTGCCGCCGTCGAGGTTGTCGTGCCGGTCCCGCCCCGAACCGAACGTGTCCTTCGAGTTGTTGGCGTGCACCAGGTCGATCCGCCCGGTGATCGCCTTGACCCGGTCGACCAGGTCGAGCAACTCCTCGCCTCCGGCGTGGGCGTGGCAGGTGTCGAGGCAGAAGCCCACCTCGTAGTCGCCGACGGCGTCCCAGAGCCGGGCGAGCGCGTCGAGGCGTCGGGCACAGGCGTTGTCTCCGCCGGCGGTGTTCTCGATCAGCACCGGCAGGGCGAAGCCGCCGGCGTCCGCCGCGTACGCGAAGGTCTTGCGCCAGTTGTCGAACCCGACCGCCAGGTCGTCGCCCGCGTTGACGTGGCCGCCGTGCACGATCAGGCCCTTCGCGCCGATCTCCGCCGCCGCGGTGGCGTGACCGAGCAGCAGCTTCCGGCTCGGGATGCGGATCCGGTTGTTCAGCGTCGCGACGTTGACGACGTACGGCGCGTGGACGTAGAGGTCGACCTCGGCGGCGCGCAGCCGGTCGGCGTCCTCCCGGGGTTGCGGGGCCTTCCAGCCCTGCGGGTCGGAGAGGAAGAACTGCGCGGCCTCGGCGGCCCGGGCGGTCGCCTCGGACAGCGGGTCGGCGGAATCGACGTGGGCTCCGATACGCATGGAGGCGAGCCTACGTCGGGGCACCGACGTGCGGGGCGACGGTGCGGCCGGGTCGCGGTGTCCACGGCGGGCCGGCCGGGTGCGACCGGACGGCCGGTCGTCACCCGGCTCGCCCCCCGGTCGTTGGTCCAGGTGGGATCGACGGCGAGGATCATCGGGCAAAAGCGCCAACTCTCTCCATACGTGACGAAATCGTTGTACGGTCGGATAACAACACAAAAAAGCTCCGCGGGGCGTTTCGGTCCAACCTCATCGGTGTGGTCGTTCCTCCCCAGGTCCCACCCAAAGAATGCGGACGGGACGCCCCGCGGCCTCGTGACCGGGGGCCGTGGTCGACGCGCGATCGTCGGCCCGGCCCCCGGCTCCGTGCGTGCCGCCGGAGGCGCGTCCCGCCGCGCGGAATCGCCGACGCCGACCTGCCCGGGCATGATCGTCCGGGCCGGGTATCCTGGTCCGGTTGTCCGCGTCCGGCCGGGTTCCCCCGGCCCGGAGCGGCCACGACGCCAGACCTCCTGCCACGGAAGGACCGTGGCCGCTTAGCCCACAGGAGGTGAGCACGTCTTGCGTCATTACGAGATCATGGTGATCCTCGACCCCAGCCTCGAGGAACGCACCGTCGCCCCGTCGCTCGACACGTACCTGAACGTGATCCGGACCGCGGGTGGCTCGGTCGAGAAGACCGACGTATGGGGCCGCCGGCGCCTCGCGTACGAGATCAACAAGAAGGCCGAGGGCATCTACGCTGTCGTCGACCTGCAGGCCACGCCTGCCGCGGTGGCCGAGCTGGATCGTCAGCTGCGGCTCAACGAGTCCGTGCTGCGCACCAAGGTCATCCGGCCGGAGATGCGCTAACAGCAGTCCAACCCGGTTCACCACCCGGATCAGCCTCATCGAGGTTGTCGTAGGGCCCTGAGAGCCTGTACGGCGAACGATGAGTGCGCGAGGAGATGGTCATGGCAGGAGACACCACCATCACGGTCATCGGCAATCTGACCGATGACCCCGAGTTGCGTTTCACCCCCTCGGGGGCCGCGGTCGCCAAGTTCCGGGTCGCCTCGACGCCCCGGTTCATGGACAAGGCGTCCGGCGAGTGGAAGGACGGCGAGCCGCTGTTCCTCGCGTGCACGGTCTGGCGGCAGGCCGCCGAGCACGTCGCCGAGTCGCTGCAGCGCGGTGCCAGGGTGATCGTGTCGGGCCGGCTGCGTCAGCGGTCCTACGAGACCCGCGAGGGCGAGAAGCGCACCGTCATCGAGCTCGAGGTCGACGAGATCGGCCCGTCCCTGCGCTACGCCACGGCGAAGGTGCAGAAGATGTCCCGCTCCGGCGGCGGTGGCGGCGGCTTCGGCGGTGGCGGTGGCGGTGGTGGCAACCAGGGCGGCGGCGGAGGCAACTTCGACGACCCCTGGGCCTCGGCTGCACCGGCTCCTTCGCGCGGTGGTTCTGGTGGCGGCAACTTCGACGAGGAGCCTCCGTTCTAATGGCGCCGAGCGCCCGTGATCGCAAACCAGGAGCCCGAGCAATGGCCAAGGCCGCTGCACTTCGCAAACCGAAGAAGAAGGTGAACCCGCTCGACAAAGACGGGATCACGTACATCGATTACAAGGACACCGCGCTGCTGCGCAAGTTCATCTCCGACCGCGGCAAGATCCGCGCTCGGCGGGTGACCGGCGTGACCTCGCAGCAGCAGCGGCAGATCGCCCGCGCGGTCAAGAACGCCCGCGAGATGGCGCTCCTGCCGTACACGGCCACGGCCCGCTGAGAGGAGGCACCGATATGAAGATCATCCTGACTCAGGAGGTGTCCGGCCTCGGTGCCCCGGGCGACATCGTCGAGGTGAAGAACGGCTACGGCCGTAACTACCTGCTCCCGCAGGGCTTCGCGATCGCCTGGACCAAGGGTGCGGAGAAGCAGGTCACGGTCATCAAGCGGGCCCGCTCGGCCCGCGAGATCCGCGACCTCGGCCACGCCAACGAGGTCAAGGCCCAGCTCGAGGGCCTGAAGGTCAGCCTCAAGGCCCGTGCCGGCGACGGCGGGCGGCTCTTCGGCTCGGTCACCCCGGCCGAGATCGTCGACGCCGTCAAGGTGGCCGGCGGTCCAGCCCTCGACCGTCGGCGGCTGGAGACGCCCGGCCACATCAAGTCGCTCGGCGCGTACCCGGTCAGCATCAGGCTGCACCCCGAGGTGACCGCCAAGTTCGACCTGAACGTCGTCCAGGGCTGACACCCGCCAGCACTACGCGAAGGGCCCGCACCGGATCGCCGGTTCGGGCCCTTTCGCGTTCGGCGCGGACGATTCCGCTCAGCGGGCGGGACGCTGAGGACGCTGCGGACGCTGCGCGGTCATGCACGATCAACCGATGGGCTGACCGGTCACCGCGCTGATCATCACCGTCGACAGCCCGCCGCCGACCACCGCCGCCGCCAGCGCCACCGTCGCCGACCGCCACGTAGTGCCGACCCGCCGCAGCAGCAGCGCGACCACGAGGCTGCTGGCCAGCGCCAGGCCGAACCGGGGTGCCCCGTCCACCAGCGAACCGAGGGCGTGCGACCGCGGCGAGTCACAGCCGCCACCGCTGATGTCCGTGACGCAGCCGGCCGGCGCCTGACCGTCCAGCGTCAACAGCCAGACGAAGACCAGCACCGCCGGCAGCAGATAGCACGCCGCCGTGTAGACCAGCGGCCGGAACGGCCCGCCCGGATCCGGATCGAGCAGGTCGTCCTCGAGACGACGGTTCCACGACCTACTGGCGGGCGTGGACTCCGCCCGCCGACGGGATGGCACGCCCACCGCCCGCGCGCCACCGACCGGCTCGCCCCGGCGACGAGCCGGCTCCGCCCGGCGTCGCGGCGCCGACCGCGGCCGGGGCGCGGTGTACGGCACCACCGGCGACCGTGGCGCGGACGCCGGAGCGTCCATCCACCGGGGATCGTCTCCGGCGAGCCGGGTGCCCGACCAGAACCCCTCCACGTGCTCCGGCCAGGACCATCCCTCGATCGAGCCGTCCCCGGACCGGGGTTCCGCCGCCCGATCCCAGCGTCGGCCGTCGTCGACCCGGTCCCGCTGCCCCGTCTCGGTGGTCGACCGTTCCCGAGACCCGGCCTCGCCGGCCCGTTCCCACCGCCCGACCTCCTCGGCGCGGTCCCACCGGCCGATCTCACCCGTGTGGTCCCACCGCCCGGCGTCCCCGGGCTCCTCCCACCGCCCGACCTCACCAGTGCGGTCCCAGCGCCCGATTTCGCCGATTTCGCCGGTCTGGTCCCAGCGGGCCGCGCCGTCGGGTGACTCCCACCGGCTCTCGACCGTCGACCGGTCCCACGCGTGCACGCCGGAGGCGTCCCACGGGTCCACCGCCGGCTGGTAGGACGCCACCTCGGCGGTGGCCTCCGGCGTATCCGCCGCGCCCCGCTCCCACGGGTCCACGGCCGGGCGGGTGGACCAGGAATCGGCGCCCGCCCGGCGGCTGCGGCGGGTCCGCCGTCCTCCGCTCTCCGCCGCGTCCGCGCCGGCCGCGCCCGTCGCGGTGCCCACGTCCTCCAGACCCGACCAGACCACCTGAGGGCGGCGCGACGACGATCGGCGGGGCCGCGCAGCCCGCGCCGCGCCCGACACCGGCTCGTCCTCGTCGGCCCGCCGGCTGCCCACGTAACCCTCGTCGCGGGAAGCCTCGTCCCACCACCCGCCGGACCGCTCGGGCTCCGGGGCCGCCTCGATCGCGGGCACGTCCCGCCACCCGCCCGGCTGCTCCCGCTCGGGGGCCGCTTCGATCGCGGGCACGTCCCGCCACGTCGTCTCGCTGACGCGCCGCCAACTGGTGGTCGTCTCGGTGGTGCGCCAGCCCGCGCCCGAGTGGGGCCGGACGTCGTCATCGTCGTCGCGCGCCGCGTGTCGACCCCCACCGTCGGCTCGCTCGACGCCCGAGTCCAGCGCCCATCGCGGCAGGTACGTCTCCACCGGTTCCTGCTGGCCACGGCGCGCGGCACGGCGGCGGCTCGGGGTGCGGTAGCGCTCGACGGCCGAACTGTGCGAGTCGGCCGGAGGCTGGTCGCCGGAGGCGTCCCACGGGAGGCTCGGCTGCCACTCGCGCGGGCTGCCCTCCCCGCGTCCCCAGTCCCGGTGTCTCACGGCCGGAGCGTGACCCTTCTGACCCGAAAGTGCAATCCGCTGTCCAGGTGTAGCCGTTTGCAGGAGATAGTACGGGACGAAGCGCCGGAGAAGCTCACCAGAAATTTCTCATCCACAGGGTGGGGACAACGTTTGTGCAGGTAGAGGCGTTTCGGGCCGGAATTCCCCAACACTTATCCACAACCTGTGCACACCCTGCGCACATGTTGTCCACCGGCGTCCACAGGTTGTCCCAAGGCTCGTCCACCGGCCTGGTTGAGTCGCTGACCTCGGGTTCCGTATGGTTGCCTCTCGACCGACGGTGCGATGACCCCCCGATCGACCCGACCGGTCCGATCGGACGTCGTCGTGCCTGGCGGCGGAGCGATAGTCCACGCCGACGCAGCGGAGGGGGGATCCCGTGTCGGTCACCGACGACATGCGGACGGAACCACGGGGCGGCGGCCAGCCACCGGCACCCGCGCAGCGGGACGGCCAGTTCGAGAAGACCCCACCCCAGGACGTCGCTGCGGAGCAGTGCGTCCTCGGCGGCATGCTGCTGTCCAAGGACGCCATCGCCGACGTCGTCGAGATCCTGAAGTCCAACGACTTCTACCGGCCGGTGCACGCCACGATCTTCGACGCCATTCTCGACATCTACGGCCGGGGCGAGCCCGCCGACGCGATCACCGTGGCCGCCGCCCTGGCCGACTCCGGCGACCTCGCCCGCATCGGCGGCGCACCCTACCTGCACACCCTCATCGCGACCGTCCCCACCGCCGCGAACGCCGCCTACTACGCCCGCATCGTCGGGGAACGGGCCGTGCTCCGCCGCCTCGTCGAGGCCGGCACCAAGATCGTGCAGCTCGGGTACGGCACCGGCAACAACGGCAGCCGCGACGTCGACGACGTCGTCGACCTCGCGCAGCAGGCCGTCTACGAGATCACCGAGCGCCGGGTCAGCGAGGACTTCGCCATCCTGGCGGACATGCTCCAGCCGACCCTCGACGAGATCGAGGCGGTGGGCGCCCAGGGCGGCGTCATGACCGGCGTGCCGACCGGCTTCACCGACCTCGACCGGCTGCTCAACGGCCTGCACCCCGGCCAACTGATCATCGTGGCCGGCCGGCCCGGTCTGGGCAAGGCGCTCGCGCTGGACACCCCGCTGCCCACCCCCGACGGCTGGACCACGATGGGCGAGGTGACGGTCGGGGGCCGGCTTCTCGCGGCGGACGGCACCCCGACCACCGTCACGGCCGCCTTCGAGGTGCGCCACGACCGCCCCTGCTACGAGGTCGAGTTCTCCGACGGCTCGGTCATCGTGGCCGACGCCGAGCACCTGTGGAAGACCACCACCCGAGAGGGCGCGGTGACGACCGCCCAGATCGCCGCCACGCTGCGCACCGACACGGCGGACCGGCGCCCCCGGCACACCGTCGAGAACTGCGCGCCGCTGCAACTGCCCGAGCGGGACCTCGCCGTCGCGCCGTACCCCCTCGGGGTGAGCCTCGGCGAGGAGCGCACCGAGCCGCACATCCCGCCGGAGTACCTCCGCGCGTCGGAGGACCAGCGCCGGGCGCTGCTCGCGGGCCTGATGGACGCCGCCGGGACGGTGACCCCCGACGGGGGCCTCCGGTACGCCTCGACCTCCCGGCGGTTGATCGGGTGCGTCCGGGAACTCGTGGTCGGCCTCGGCTACCGGTGCACCGTCGACGAGCAGCCGGCGCGGGAGGGCCCGTCCGGCGCGTACACCGTGAACTTCTCGACGCCCGACGCCGTCTTCCGCCTGGCGGACAAGCAGGCGGCGCACGCCGCCCGGCGGCGGACGGCCCCGGACTCCCGCGCCCGGTTCGTCGTCGACGTGCGGCCGGTGCCGAGCGTCCCGGTCCGCTGCGTGTCGGTGGACAACCCGGACCACCTCTACCTGGCCGGCTGGTCGATGATCCCGACGCACAACAGCACCGCGAGCATGGACTTCGCCCGCAACGCTGCCATCCGGGCCAACCAGGCGGCGGCGATCTTCTCGCTGGAGATGAGCAAGGTCGAGATCGTCATGCGACTGCTCTCGGCGGAGGCCCGCGTCCCGCTGCACGTGCTGCGCAGCGGCCAGCTCTCCGACGACGACTGGACCAAGCTGGCCCGCTGCATGGGCGAGATCAGCGAGGCCCCGCTCTTCGTCGACGACACGCCGAGCATGAACCTGATGGAGATCCGGGCGAAGGCGCGCCGGCTCAAGCAGAAGCACGACCTGAAGCTGATCGTCGTCGACTATCTCCAGCTGATGACGTCGCCGAAGCGCACCGAGAGCCGGCAGCAGGAGGTGGCGGACCTGTCCCGTGGCCTCAAGCTGCTCGCCAAGGAGGTCGAGTGCCCGGTGATCGCGGTGAGCCAGCTGAACCGTGGCCCGGAGCAGCGCACGGACAAGCGACCGCAACTGTCCGATTTGCGCGAGTCTGGGTCAATTGAACAAGATGCTGACGTGGTAATCCTTTTGCACCGTGATGACTATTATGACAAGGAGTCGCCGCGCGCGGGGGAGGCGGACTTCATTGTCGCCAAGCACAGGAACGGGCCGACCGACTCCATCACCGTGGCCGCGCAGCTCCACCTGTCCCGCTTCGTCGACATGGCGATCGTCTGAGCCGGCGGGGCGATCCCGGCCACTGAGCCGGCGGGGCCGGTCCCCGGCCGCCCCGGTGCCGCACGGCTCACACAATGCCGGCGACGTGGGGCGGTCACCGGGACCGGATGCCCCCACGTCGCCGACATGGCGATCGCCTGAACGGGTCAGTCGAAGAGTTCGCCGAGGAAACCGCCGTGGTGCTTCTTGCGGCGGTAGTGGCCGTGGTAGCCGTAGTGCTGTTGCCCGTGCCCGCCGTAGGCCGGGGCGGGCGGCGGGTAGCCGTGCGTCGGGGGCGGCGGCGGGGGCACCGCGCCGTAGCCCGGCTGCTGCGGCTGGTGGGCTGGCGGCGGGGGCGGCGGGTAACCGCCACCGGGCGTCTGGGCCGGCCGTGCCGGGTTCGGGGCGCCCGCCGACTGCTGCCGGTTCCAGTTCGCCTCGGCCTCGAACAGCTTCTCCAGTTCGCCGCGGTCGAGGAAGATCCCCCGACATTCGCCGCACTGGTCGATGACGACTCCGCTGCGCTCGTACTGGCGCATGTCTCCGTGACACTTGGGACAGGTGAGCTGCATTACCCGAAGGTACCTGGTGAAGTCACCCGATCGCCGCGAGCGCGTCGGTTACCTCCTCGTCGGACACCTCGTGGAAGTCCTCGTAGTAGGCGCCGACCGCGCCGAAGTCGGCGGGCCGCTCGGCGCAGACGACCTCGTCGGCCTCGGCGGCGAGTATCTCGTACGCCTGCGGCGAGCCGACGGGCACCGCGACGACCACCCGGCGGGCGCCGAGTTGCCGGGCCACCTGGACGGCGGCGCGGGCGGTGGCCCCGGTGGCCAGGCCGTCGTCGACGACGACGGCGGTCCGGCCGGTCAGGTCGAGCGGGGACCGTCCGGCCCGGTAGCGGCGTTCGCGCCGTTCCAGTTCCGCCTGTTCCCGGCGCTGCACCTCGGCGACCTCCCCGGTGCCGAGCCGGGCGGCCACCGTCTCGTTGAGGACCCGCACACCGTTTGGGCCGAGCGCGCCGAAGGCGACCTCGGGGGCCAGGGGCAGGCCGAGCTTGCGGACCACCAGCACGTCGAGGGGGACGCCGAGCCGTTCGGCGACCGCCCGGGCCACCGGCGCGCCGCCCCGGACGAGCCCGAGCACGGTGACATCGGAGTGCCCGACCAGCCCGGCGAGCCGGTCGGCGAGGACCCGGCCGGCGTCTTCCCGGTCGCGGAAGGTCATGGTCATGTCTCAGGTGTACGCCGTGCCGGTCGGCCGCGCCGGCGGTCGGCGGCGAAGACCCCCGGTCAGGGGGTGGTGGAGGGGCCCGGGGCGGGGTGGGTCAGGGCGGGCGCCCAGGCCAGCAGTGCCGCCGGGTAGAGCAGGTAACCGAAGCGGGTGGTGGGCATCAGCAGGATCGCCGCGAGCAGCCCGTACCCGCAGATCAGGGCGGTGGCGGTGGCCGTGCGGGGCGGGCGGCGCAGGAGCCGGACGGCGATCGCGGCCCCGGCGGCGACGAGCAGCGCGGCGGCGATCACCCGGCCGGCGGGCAGGCCGGTCGCGATCAGGTGCCCGGGAAACGGGGACTGCGCCGGGCTGGTGACCAGGCCGTGGCCGAGCGGGTAGCGCAGCACGTTCTCGACCAGCGCGTCGCGGTCGACGAGCAGCGCGGGGAGCAGGGCGAGCGCCGGCACGCCGAGCGCGCCGACGGCGAGTCGCCCGGCGGAGCGGCGGGTGGCCGCCCAGGCGATCAGCACGAGGGCGACCGGCCAGGCGAACAGCTTCAACGCGCCCGCCGCGCCGATCGCGAGCCCGGCCAGGCCCGGCCGCCCGCTGGCGGCGAGGGCGAGGGCCAGCAGGCACCCGGCGAGCACCGGCAGGTCGTCGCCGCCGGTGGCGAGGGTGAGTGCGCAGACCGGCAGCACGGTCGCCGCCTGGACGCCGCGCAGCACGGCCGCCGACCGGTCGCCGGTGCCCACCGGACCGCTGGCGGCGGTCGGCGCGGTGGGGCGCAGGGCGCGCACCGCCAGGGCGAGGAGCAGCGCGGTGGCGACCGCGAACCAGACCCGGGCGTCGGTCCACCAGCCGTCCGTGACGGCGCGCGGCAGGCCGAACAGGGCCATGCCCGGCTGGTACGGGGTGTAGCCGAGCAGCCGCTCGTCGGCGGGGAGCGCCGCGATCGCGTCGTGCCCGAGGTAGGGCGTGCCGGTCTCGACGAGGCGGTTGCCGCTGTGCTCGACGACCACCACCTCCTCCTGCGCCCGGTCGGTCCGGCCGGCCGCCCGCTGCGCGCTCTGCAGGAGCAGTGGCAGCAGTGTGGCGCCGGCCCAGGCGAGCCCGGTGACCGCCCAGCGGGCCGGCAGCCCGGCGAGCGGCGCGGCGGCGTCCCGGTGCGGGCTGCCCGGCCGGTCGGCTGGGCGGAGACGGTGGCGGGCGGCGAGCTGGCCGGCGACGGCGAGCGCGGCGAGCAGGTATCCGAACGCGGCGACGGTCCCCCAGGCGCGGTGCGCCGGGAGGGTGGAGGTGGCGGCGGTGACCGCCGCGAACGCGGCGGAGGCGGCGTACAGGCCGAGGTCGAGGGCAAGGCCACCGGCGGCCCGGTCGATCCTCCGCCAGCTCGCCGGGGCGCGGGTGGTCCGGTCGGTGGCGGCGGTCACGCGGGCAAGTGTGGCAGACGCTCTCCCCGGCTGCGGCCGCCCTGCCGGCGCCCGGCGGGGAGCCGGACCACGGTGCCCGCGTCGTGCAGCGGCGGGGCGAGGGTGCCGGTGCGGCCGCCGAAGCCGCGGTGCAGGGTGGACAGGAGCGTGCCGGCCGGCACCGGCCGGCCGAAGAGGTGGCCCTGCCCGGCGGTGCAGCCCAGTTCCCAGAGTGCGCGGCGCTGCGGTTCGCTCTCCACCCCCTCGGCGACGACGGTGAGCCCGAGGCTGCGGCCGAGGTCGAGGGTGGACCGGATGACGGCGGCGGCCTCGGCCGACCCCTCCATGGCCGACACGAAACTGCGGTCGATCTTGAGTTCGTGGACGGGGATGCGGGAGAGTAGGGACAAGGACGAGTAGCCGGTGCCGAAGTCGTCCAGGGCGAGCCGGACGCCCTCGTCGCGTAGCCGGCTGAGCACCCGGTCGACCACGTCGAGTTGGCTGAGGGTCAGCGTCTCGGTCAGCTCCAGGACCAGCCGGTCCGGCGGCAGGTCGTGGGCGCGCAGCCGGGCCAGCACGGAGCCGGGGAAACGGGCGTCGAGGAGGCTGCGCGGCGACACGTTGACCGCCACCGGCAGGTCGAAGCCGGCGTCGCGCCAGCTGTTGGCGGCGATGAGCGCCTGGTCGAGGATCGCCTCGGCGAACGCGGGGAGCAGGCCGGAGCGTTCGACGGCCTCCAGAAAGCGCAGCGGGTCGATCACGCCGTGCACCGGGTGGTGCCAGCGGGCCAGCGCCTCCGCGCTGGTCACTTCGCCGGTGCCGAGGTCGACGATGGGCTGGAAGTTGACGGTGAACTCCTGGTCGGCGACCGCCCGGGGCAGCTCCCCGCCGAGGGTGAGCCGGCCGAGGTCGGCGGTGTCCCGGGTCGGCGCGTAGGTGGAGATCCGCTGGCCGGCGCGTTTCGCCTGGTACATCGCGACGTCGGCGCGGCGCAGCAACTCGGGCATCCCGCCGCTGGCAGGCGCGACGGAGATGCCGCCGCTGGCCTCCACGCTGATCCGCATGCCGTCGAGGTCGAGGGGCTCGTGCAGCGCGGCGAGCAGGGCCTCGGTGCGGTGCGCGGCCACCGCCGGGGCGGGCAGGCCACGCAGGAGCACGGCGAACTCGTCGCCGCCGAGGCGGGCCACTAGGTCGTCGCCCTGGGCGGCGCCGCGCAGCCGGTCGGCGACCTGCATGAGCACCTGGTCGCCGGCGGCGTGGCCGAGGGTGTCGTTGACCTCCTTGAAGTGGTTGAGGTCGATCAGCACGAGGGCGGTCACCCCGTCGGCGTGCCGGGCGTTGAGCTGCTCGCTTCCCTGGTCCAGCAGGTGCCGCCGGTTGGCCAGGCCGGTCAGGATGTCGTGGGTCGCCGCGTACGCGTGCTCGTCGGCGACGCGGGCCAGCTCGGCGTACGCCTGGGCGTTGCGGACCGCGGTGCACAGCGCCGAGGCGAAGGTACGCAGGGTGTACTGCTCGCGTTCGGAGAACCGGACGGGGCCGCGGAACCGCAGGCGGAGGGTGCCGACGTCAACGGCGCGGTCGTGCCCCTCCAGGCGGGCGGAGATCACCGACCCGTCCGCCGTGCCGCCGGGATCGGTCGGCCCGTCGTACGTGAGGGTGTCGGCGGAGCCGCGGACGGTCCGGCCGGTCTCGCGCAGGGCGATCTCCACCTCGTCGGCGGAGAAGAGCTCGGCGGCCTGGGTGACGGCGGTGGTGAGGACCTTGTCGAGGTCGACGACGTTGAGCGCGTCGGTGGTACGGGCCAGCCGCTGCCACGCCTGCTGCTCGGTGCGGGTGCGGACCCGGTTGGAGTAGAGCAGGTGCAGGCTCAGTACGAGGGGCGGGACGGCGAGCAGAAGGCGGCTGTCCGCCCGGAGGATGAAGACGGTCCCGACGATCACCAGGAGCCGGGCGGCGGCGGTGGCGGCCCGGAGGCCCCAGTCCTCCCGGAACAGATCCCGCAGTCGTTCGCCGGTCGCCATCGCGATGACCGGGAGGGTGACCAACTCGTCGATGACCACGGCCGCCAGGTAGGCCATGGAGAGCGGCAGGACGAGGTGAGCGATCAGGCTGTCACCGGTGTGCCAGCCGGAGGCGTGCAGGACCACTCCCGCGACAGCGGCGACGAGCGTGTTCTTGCCGATGCCGAACAGCGCTTTGAGGGTGGTTCGCCGGTGCAACCAGGTGGTGACTGCTATGCCGAGGCTGGTGGCGACGACCACCGTGGGGGTCGGGGCGACGGCCAGACCGATGAGGATCGCGGTTTCGGTCCAGGCGATGTCGTGGTTGGTGGCTCTGATCCTGATCCGGACCTTGACGGTGACCCCGACGGCCACCAGTGAGACGAGCGCGGCCCAGAGCGCCGGGTTGCCGGGTTCGTTCTCGGCCAGTAGTTGGTTCGCGGAGACGGCGAGGGCGGCGGATGCGCAAACGACGACGAGACCGACTAGCGACAGGAGTCGCCGATCGGTCCCGGTCCGTCGATCCTTCGGAGCAGACACCCATCGTCCTCGCGTTGTCACCGATGGCTATGCGTCCCTCAGGGTAATGGCGTTTCCCTGCTCCGAGAAGTGTCTTCAGTGCCACTCGTGCGACTTCATCATGACCCCCAGCCGTCCGTTCTTCCTGTCTGACGTAGGGGAGCTTAAGGCCAGCGTCATCCGTTTCTGTACAGATAAATGTCGGTATGCGCAATATAAGCCAAGATGGGGGTGATTTGTTACCTTGCGTCCACCGAGCCTATGCGGAGCGCTCCATATGGAAATGCGTCGCGCTCGCCGGTTCTGTGTCATGCGCTTCGTGGCCTGCAAAGGGTACGGCTTCCCAGGTACCCAGTGTGGCGAGGTGCCCTCTCCAGTTCATCCACGCTTCGGGTGTTTCTTCCCGTGAGTGTGTGGAAGCGGCGGGTGCCCTCCCGGGCGGTGATGCACGGAGCAGCTCGCGGCTGCACTGTTGGCCGTCCGTCCCGCGCGGCGAAAACGGTGCCTGGCCGACGCAATTTCCTTGTCCGCCCCGTTGGGCGATCGGGGACAGGTCTTCCGATTCAGTCAACCTCGGCTGTGTCGCTGGCACTGCCCGCAGGATGGGCGGAAACCGAAGCCGGGCGTACCGGAAGGATAGGCTCACGACCGTGACGGACCCCGCGCAGCTCACCCACGTCGACGCCGCGGGCGCGGCCCGCATGGTCGACGTCTCCGCCAAGGCGGTCTCCGGTCGGCTCGCGGTGGCCGCCGGCCGGCTGCGCACCACCGGCGAGGTGGTCGACCTGCTGCGCCGCGACGGGCTGCCCAAGGGCGACGCGCTCGCCGTCGGCCGGCTCGCCGGCATCATGGGGGCCAAGCGGACCCCGGATCTGATCCCGCTCTGCCACCCGATCGCGCTGCACGGCGTGACGGTCGACCTCGCGCTGACCGATGACACCGTCGAGATCACCGCCACGGCCCGCACCGCCGACCGCACCGGCGTGGAGATGGAGGCCCTGACCGCCGTCGCGGTCGCCGGCCTCGCCCTGGTCGACATGGTCAAGGCGGTCGACCCGGCGGCGTCGGTCGACGCGGTGCGGGTCCTGCGCAAGGAAGGCGGCAAGACGGGCCTGTGGCAGCGGCCGGCGGACCGGCCGTGATCCGCGCCCGGGTGGTGGTCGCCTCCAACCGCGCGTCGGCCGGCGTGTACGCCGACACCAGCGGCCCGCTGCTCGTCGCCGGCCTGCGCGAGCTGGGCTGCCAGGTCGACGACCCGGTGGTGGTGCCCGACGGCGAGCCGGTCGGCGCGGCGCTGCGGGCCGCCCTCGCCGACGGGGTCGACGTGGTGCTGACCAGCGGCGGCACCGGGATCACCCCGACCGACCGCACCCCCGACGTGACCCGCGCGCTGCTCGACCACGAGATCCCCGGCATCGCCGAGGCGATCCGCGCGCACAGCCGGGACCGGGTCCCGACGTCGGCGCTGTCCCGGGGCGTCGCCGGGGTGGTCGGCCGGATGCTGGTGGTCAACCTGCCCGGCTCCACCGGCGGCGCCCGCGACGGCCTCGCCGTCCTCGGCCCGATCCTGGCCCACGCCGTCGACCAGCTCCGGGGCGGCGACCACTGAGCGGTCCATCCGGTCCGCCCGATGTCCGGACGCGGTCCGGCGACCCGGGGCGGCGGGCGTGGGACGGCGCGGCCACTGGCGGGGCGGGTCCCGCCGGCCGACGCTAGGCTCGGCCGGTGAGCACGGAAACCGCGTCCGCCGCGGAACAGGTCGCCGTACCGCCGCCGGCCGGCTGGGAGGAGGCCCGCTCCCGGGTGTACGCCGTAGGCCTCGCCGCCGCGCTGCCCGCCGTCGGCCGGCCGCTCGCCGACACCGACGGGCACACCCTCGCCGAGCCGCTGACCACCCGCACCGACCTGCCCGCCTTCCCCACCTCCAGCGTGGACGGCTGGGCGGTGCGCGGGGACGGGCCGTGGCGGGTCGTCGGCCGGGTGCTGGCCGGCGGCAGCCCGGCCCCGCTGCCCGACGACGGCACCGCCGTCGAGATCGCCACCGGCGCGATGGTGCCCGAGGGGGTCACCGCGATCCTGCGGGTCGAGGAGTCCACCCGCACCGCCGACGGCCGGATCGCCGGCACTCCCCGGCCGAGCCCGGAGTGGCGCAACCCCGGCGAGGAGGCGTACGCCGGTGAGAGGCTGCTCCCGGCGGGCACCCCGGTCGACCCGGCGGTGATCGGCCTGGCCGCCTCCTGCGGGCACGACACCCTGCGGGTGCGCCGACCGCCCCGCGCCGCGCTGCTGGTCTTCGGCGACGAGCTGCTGACGTCGGGGCCGCCGGCCGCCGGCCGGGTCCGCGACGCCCTCGGGCCGGCCGTGCCGGCGTGGCTGCGGCGGTACGGCTGCCAGGTGCGCCCCGCCGACGTGGTCGGCCCGGTGGCGGACACGCTGCCGGCGCACGTCGCGGCCCTGCGCGCCGCGCTGGCCACCGCCGACCTGGTCTGCACCACGGGCGGGACGATGCACGGCCCGGTCGACCACCTGCACCCCACCCTGGAGGCGCTCGGCGCGGACTACGTGGTCAACACGGTCGCGGTCCGTCCCGGGTTCCCGATGCTGCTGGCCCGGCTGGTCGACCCGGACGGCCGGGTCCGCTTCGTCGCCGGCCTGCCCGGCAACCCGCAGTCCGCGATCGTCGCGCTCGTCTCGCTGGTCGCGCCGCTGCTGGCGGGCCTACAGGGCCGGCCGATGCCGGTGCTGCCGCACGCCACGCTGGCCGAGGCGGTGCCGGGGCGCGGCGACCACACCCACCTGGCACTGGTCCGGCTGGACCGGGTCGCCGGCACCGCCCACCCGGTCCGGCACGTCGGGTCGGCGATGCTGCGCGGGCTGGCCAGTGCCGACGGCTTCGCGGTCATCCGTCCCGGCACGACCGGCGAGCCGGGCGCGCGGGTGCCGGTCGTGCCGCTGCCCCTGGTCCCAGGGGAGCGGTCGTGGTGACCGTCTTCGGCACGGTCACCACCGAGCCGCTGGACCTGGCCGCGCACGAGGCGGCGGTGGCCGACCGGCGGGCCGGGGCGGTGGTGTCGTTCCAGGGCGTGGTCCGCGACCACGACCACGGCCGCGCGGTGCTCAGCCTGGAGTACGAGGGGCACCCGAGCGCCGCCGCCGTGCTCCGGGAGGTCGCCGCCGAGGTGGCCGCCGACCCGGACGTCCACGCGGTCGCCGTGTCGCACCGCGTCGGCCCGCTCGCCATCGGCGACGCGGCCCTGGTGGCGGCGGTGAGCACCGCGCACCGGGCCGCCGCGTTCACCGCCTGCGCCCGGCTCGTCGACGAGGTGAAGGCGCGGCTGCCGATCTGGAAGCGGCAGGTCTTCGCCGACGGCACCGAGGAGTGGGTCAACTGCCCCTGACGGCACCCGCGGCGCGGCCGAAGCGGTCGGCGTAGAAGGCCGGCTCGGCACCCGGCCGCCACGGCAGCGCGGCGACGAGCACGATCAGGGCCACGGCCAGCGAGTTTTCCATCAGCGCGCCGAACAGGCCGTCCTGGTAGTGCGACACCTCGGGTAGCTGGTGCTCGTACGGCCAGATGGGCGAGATCAGGAACAGCAGGTAGAGCCCCACCGCCGCCACGCCGTGCCGCAGGCCGGTCAGCGTCGGATACCAGATCGGCGGGCGCAGCCCGTTGACCCCGGGCAGCCCACCATAGGACGACGCCTGGCCGGGGCGCTGCACCACGCCCCGGCTCGCCTCCCGGCGGCGTAGCGCGGCGTCGGCCAGGACGACGACCGCCGGGACGACCCAGACCAGGTGGTGCGACCAGGAGATCGGGCTGACGACGTTCGCGGTGAGCCCGACCAGGGTGAACGCGGTCAGCTCGTCACCGTCGGCGCGCGCGCTGACGGCCCGGGACAGCCCGAGCGCGAGCATCAGCACCGAGAACGACAGCCAGAGCAGCCCGGGGGTCTCGATCGAGTCGTAGAGCCGCGCCAGCAGGCCGGCGAGGGACTGGTTCGGGGTCATGTCGGCCGCGCCAACCCGCTCGGTCTGCCAGAGCACGCCGCCGAAGTAGGCCCGCGACTCGGTGCCGACGAGCGCGAAGCCGGCGAGGGTCACCCCGATCGTGGTGCCGACCGCCGTGGCCGCCGCCCGCCACTGTCGGGTGATCATGAGGTACGCGATGAAGAGCGCCGGGGTCAGCTTGACGGCGGTGGCCAGGCCGATCCCGACCCCGGCCCACGCCCCGCTGAACACGAACCGCCGCAGCGGCCCGGCGGCGGCGTCGAACCGGGTGCCCCGCCGCGCCCGCCAGCGCAGCCCGATCAGGTCGGCCATGATCAGCGCGAACAGCAGCAGGTTGACCTGCCCGTAGCCGAGGGTCTCACGCCCCGGCTCGATGGCGATCGCCATCGGCGTCGCGATGCCCACCGTGTACCACAACGGCCAGCCCAGCCGGTCGACGATCGGCCGCAGCAGCCCGGCCAGGACGAGGGCGAGCGCGCCGATGCTCGCCAGCGCGTTGAGCCAGCCGGCGACGTCCACGGGCACCAGCGCCATGGGCAGCATCACCAGCGCGCCGAACGGCGGGTAGGTGAAGCCGAGCGTGGTGGAGGGGGCGATGAAGTCGTACAGCTCGTTGCCGTTCGCCCACCACACCACCGCGCCGTGGTAGATCTTCATGTCGAAGAAGTTGTACGGCCGCCCGAAAGCGCCGATCGCGAGCCACGCCGCGTACGCGACGGTGGCCACGACACCGGCCCGTACCGCCGTCCTGCGGTCGACCCCACGGGTCGCGCGACGGACCGGGGCGAGGCGGTCCATCCGTCGTCCGACGGTTGCCGGCATGGCGTGGCCACCCCCATACCAAGGTCGTCCTACCCGTCCAGGTCCAGCACGGAGCCTAGAACGGCGCCTCACGTTGATGCCTCCCGCGTTATGCGACCGTGTCCGATCCCACACTGGTTTTTTACATTTCCACCGCGTTAACGCCTACCGGGCGGTTCAGGTGATTCGCGGCGTTGGCGGGGGCGGGCCACCGGGAACGGGGTCGCGCCGCAGGTCAGCCGGGCAGTCGACGGGCGGTGGCGGCCGAGCGTACGGCGATCCGGGCCTCGCGGCGGGCCGTGCGGACGGCCCGGGCCACCGACCGTCGCGAGTGGCCGATCCGGTGACCGGCGCGCCACCGCAGGCCCGGCTTGCCCTCGGTGTCGGCGGCGGCCAGCAGCAGCCCACCGAGGAGCCCGAGGTTCTTCAGGAAGTGGACCTGGTTCTGCGTCCGCTCGGCCGGGTCGACACTGTTCCAGAAGGGATGGCCGGCGGCGGTCGTCGGGATCAGCGTGCCGGCGAGCACCAGCGCGGCCGGGCGGGTGAACCTGCCGGTGGCCAGCATCAGCCCGCCGACGAGCTGGGTGGCCGCGTTGGCGCGGATCAGCGTCTCGGTGTCGGTGGGGATGCGGGGCGAGACCTGCTGGAGCAGCGGGGTCACCCGGTCGGTGACCGGCTTCGCCGCCGGCACCAGCCGCCCGGGATGCTGGAGGTTGCGGGCGCCGCTGACCACGAAGATGCCGCTCAACATGACGCGGGCGAGGGAACGCACGGGTGTCATGGACCAGTCATACCCCGTCGCGGGCGTCGCCACCCCTGCAACGGCCCGATCCGATCGGCGAACGTGGACGTCGCGGGCGTGCCCGTGGCCTGCGGGCCGTCGTGCCGGTCGAAGCGCGTCGCCGATGGGAGCGCCACGCCGATCGGGGCGACCGTCGGTGGTGGACCCGGCTCGGCGGGTAACCTCGCCCGGGTGACGACTCTGCGGCTGCGTCCCGAGGGCCCGGCGGACACCGGCCCCGTCCGGCGGGTGCTGACCGCCGCGTTCGCCCGCCCGGACGTGTCGACCCCGCCCGAGGTGGGGCTGGTCGAGGACCTCCGCGGCACCGAGGCCTGGATCCCCGAGCTGGCCATGGTCGCCGAGTACGGCGGCGAGGCGGTCGGCTACGCCCTGCTCACCCGGGTCCAGGTGCGCGGCGACGGCGGGAGCGCCCCGGCGCTGGCCCTCGGCCCGGTGGCGGTCGCCCCCCACCGGCAGCGGATCGGGCACGGCACGGCCGTGGTGCAGGCCGCCCTGGACGCCGCCACCGAGCTCGGCGAGCGACTCGTGGTGCTGCTCGGGGACCCGGCCTACTACCGGCGGTTCGGCTTCACCCGTGCCGACCGGATGGGGCTGACCAGCCCGTGGTCCGGCCTGGGCGACCCGTGGCAGGCGCTGGTCCTGCCCGCCAGCACCAGCGGGGACGGCCCCGTGCCCCGGGGCGAGGTGCTGTTCCCGCCGCCCTGGTCGAAGGTCTGACCGCTGCCGGGCCGGCATGTGTCGCCGGCGGGCCGGGTGCTGGGGCGGTCAGGCGGGCTGGGTGCGCAGGTAGCGGCCGAAGTGCGGGACGGTGAACGCGACCGTGCCGCGCTCCCCGGAGTAGATCAGCCCCTTCTTGATCAGCGCGTCCCGCGCCGGGGAGAGGCTCGCCGGCTTGCGCCCGAGCGCGCGGGCGATCTCGGCGGTCGGCACGGCCGCGTCCATGTCGTCCCGGCCGCCCGCGTCCCCTTCGACCAGGGACAGGGTGGCCATCGCGCGCATGTACTCGCGCTCGGCCGGCGTGGCCCGCTCGAACCGGGAGCCGAAGAAGCCCACCGCCAGCTCGGCCTCCGCCTCGGGGGCGGCCACCCGGACGTCCGCGTCGGTGATCGGGGAGCGCGGCGCATGGTCCCAGGTCGCCTTGCCGTACGCCTGGACGAAGTACGGGTAGCCGCCCGACTTCTCGTAGAGCAGGTCGAGGGCCTTCGGCTCGTACTCCACCTCCTCGCGCTCGGCCGGCGCGCAGAGCGCCTGGTCGGCGGCGATCCGGTCGAGCCGGTCGATGCGCTGGTAGCGGAACAGCCGCTCCGAGTACGACTTGGCCGCGCTGAGCACGGCCGGCAGGTGCGGCAGGCCCGCACCCACCACGATCAGCGGCGCGCCGAGCTGCGACAGCTCGTGGCAGGCGGCGCAGAGCGCCGAGACGTCCTCGGGGCCGAGATCCTGCATCTCGTCGATGAAGACGGCGATGCCGGTGCCCACGTCGGCGGCCACCGCCGCGGCGTCGCTGAGCAACTCCACCAGGTCGATCTCGATGTCGCCGGAATCGGCCCGGCCCGTCGCGGCCGGCACGTCGATGCCCGGTTGCCAGCGGTCGCGCAGCTTCGGGGCCGCGCCCGCCCGCCCGGTCGGCGCGGACCGCTGGGCGAACGCCTTCAACACCCCGAGGAACGCGTCGATCCGGTCCGGGGCGCGGTGCCGGGGCGCCAGCTCCCGCACCGCCATGTGCAGCGCGGCGGCGACCGGGCGGCGCAGCGACTGGTCCGGCCGTGCCTCGATCTTGCCGGTGCCCCAGAGGCGGGTGATCGCCTGCGAGCGCAGGGTGTTGAGCAGGACGGTCTTCCCGACGCCACGCAGGCCGGTGAGCATCAGGCTGCGCTCGGGGCGGCCCCGCGCGATGCGTTCGAGGACGACGTCGAAGACGTCCAGCTCCCGCCCCCGCCCCGCGAGCTCGGGCGGGCGCTGGCCGGCGCCCGGGGCGTACGGGTTGCGGACCGGATCCACGAATCGCACAGTATCGGGCCGTCTAGCTGGGAGGCTAGACATCCGTAGAGGACACTACCGGCGTGTCGCCGGCCGTCGAGGCAAAACTAGGGCTGTCTAGCGTCCAGGCTAGACAGCCCTAGTTTCGGGTAGCGGTTCTGTGCCCGGCGGCGCGAACCCCGCCGGCCCAACCCCAGCGTGCCCGGGCTCCTCAGCTCGTGCGCTTCGTCAGGCAGAGCACGTAGTCGAGGGCGTCGATCGGGTTGTCGCTGACGAAGTTGGCGGTCGCGTTCGGCGACGCCGTCTTGCACCGGTCGCCGTTCGTGGTGCCCGGGATGCGCAGCAGGACCTCGTACGTGTCCGGCCCGCACGGAACCTTCCGCAGGTCGGCGTTCGCGTCCGTGCCGTCGTTGACCACGCAGTCACCCCTGGCGAAGTCCCGGTCGTCGTCCTCGGTCGGGCTCGGCTCGGCCGTGGTCGGGGCGGCCGTCGGGTCTTCCGTCGCGGCGTCGCTCGGCTCGCCCGTAGGCGCCGCCGACGTGGTCACCGTCGGCGCCGCCGAGCCGTCGTCGTCGGCCACCCGCCAGATCCCCCACCCGGCCAGCCCGAGGCAGGGGCAGAGCAGCAGCACGATCACCAGGGCGATGATCAGGCCGATCCGGCGGCCCCTGCCCGGCGCGGGCGGGGCGAGGGGAGAGGGCCCGTACCCCGGAGGCGGCGGCGGACCCCACGGCCCGGCCGGGCCCGGCTGGGTGACGGGAGGAAAGGGGCCGGGGGGCGGGTAACCGCCGGGCTGGCCGGCAGCGGGCTGGGGCGGTGGGTAGCCCGGCGGGCCGGCGGGCGGCCGGGCGTACGGGTCGTCGGGTGCGCCGGAGCCGGGTGGTCCGAAGGATGACATCTCTTCCCCAGGGGTGTGGCGGACGGGGGCGTGGCACCGGGTGAGCGGGGTCAGCGGAGCTTCGGGCAGGAGCACTCAGCGGAGCTTCAGGCAGAGCACGAAGTCGAGGGTGTCCAGCTGGCTGTCGAAGAAGTACCAGTTGGTGTAGCCGGTCACCTTGGCGCACTTCGCCTCGGCATCCTTCTCCCCACTGGTCTGCCCGTCGAACCGGCGCAGCACCTCGTACGTCTTCGGGCCGCACGGGCTGATCAGCAGCTTGGGCTTGCCGCCGGCCGGCCCCTCGTTGCGTACGCACTGCCCCACCTTGACGAACCGGGGGTCCGCCGACGACTCGGGCGCCGGGGCGGTGGGCGCGGCCGTCGGCGCCGCCGGGGTGTCCTCCGCCGTCGGATCGGCGCTGGGCGCGGCGGGACCGGCGGCGGGCGGCGGACCGTCCTGCCGCAGCAGGTACCACACCGCCGCGCCGCCGACGAGCGCGAGCACGACCAGGGTGGCCAGCACGGCGGTCAGCGGACCACGACGGCGCTTGCGGTCCGACGACGGCCCGGCCTCCCCGGGATACGGAGACGCAGGCCCTCCGGGATACGACGGCGGGGCCCCTCGGGGATACGGCGGCACGGGCTCTCCCGGGTAGGGCGGCGCTCCGCCGAATCTCGGGTACGGCGTGGGGGGCTGCCGGTCGTCGACGTACCGGTCCCCGGGGTGCGCCGGGCCGGCCCCCGCCGGCCGGTACACGTCGGTGCGCCCCGGGTCGTGGGGTCCGGGTCCGCCCCACGGGCCGGGCTGCGGTTCCCGGGCACCGGCCGCGAACCGGCCGGGGTCACCCGGCCACGGTGCCCGCTCAGCCGGCTGCGGGCCGGGCTGTGGGGGGCCGTAACGCCCGGCGGGACCCGGCTCGGGCGGATGCCCGGCGTACGTCGGATACGGACCCGGCTCGGGCCGGTGGCCGGGGGGTGGGCCCGGCTCGGGCCGGTAGCCGCCCTGCGACGGGTACCCCGGCTCCGGTGCGGCCGACCGGCGCGACGGGCCCGCCGCATCCGGGTGCCCCCAGGCGTCGTCCGCCCACGGCTCGGCCGGCGTGCCGTACCCGCCGTCGGGCCGTCGCCCGGGCCCCGGCCCGGCGGGACCCTCACCCGATGGTCCGTAGTTCGACATGCGCACCCTCCTACCCCGAGCGGTGAGGCCGGCCACCAACCAGGGACGCCGACGCCGTGGTCACCGTAGCGTGGCGAACCGATGACATCACCACCCCGGCGGGTCACGCCACCCCTACCGAACGTGCCGGAGCCGGCCGGCGGACCCTCCGCGCCGGCGGCCCGACCGGCGCTGATCTGGACGGCGCTGGCCGTCGTCTACGTCCTCTGGGGCTCCACCTACCTGGGCATCCGGGTCGCGGTGGAGTCGCTGCCGGCCCTCGCGTCGGCCGGCCTCCGGTTCGGCGCCGCCGCCGCCGTGCTCGCGCTCGTTCTCCGGGTACGCCGGGGCGCCGGTGCCCTGCGCGTCGACCGGCGGCAACTCGGCTCCGCCGCTGCGGTCGGCGTGCTCCTGCTGGCCGGCGGCAACGGCATGGTGGTCCTCGCCGAGTCGGGCCCGCCCGGGACGGCGGTGCCCTCCGGTATCGCGGCGCTGCTGGTCGCCACGGTTCCGCTGCTGGTCGTCCTGCTCCGGACGGTCGGCGGCGACCGTCCCCGGGTGTGGACCTTCGCCGGGGTGACGCTGGGCTTCCTCGGCCTGGTCCTGCTGGTGCTGCCGACCGGTGGGTCGGGCGCGGCTCCGCTGGCCGGCGCGCTGACCGTGGTCGTGGCGGCCACCTGCTGGTCGGTCGGGTCGTTCCTGGCCGGGCGGCTGCGGATGCCCACGGATCCGTTCGTCGCCACCGTCTACGAGATGGTCGCCGGCGCGGTGGCGCTGACCGTGCTCGCCGCCGCCCGGGGCGAGCTGCGGGACTTCGACCCGGGGCGGGTCACCGGCCGGTCGTGGCTCGCCCTCGCGTACCTGATGATCGCCGGCTCACTGGTCGCCTTCACCGCGTACGTCTGGCTGCTGCACCACGCGCCGATCTCGCTGGTGTCCACCTACGCGTACGTGAATCCGGTGGTCGCGGTCGCGCTCGGCGCGTTGCTGGTCGCGGAGCCGATCACCACCCAGGTGCTGCTCGGTGGCGCGGTGATCGTCGCCGGGGTCGCGTTGGTGGTCAGCACGGAACGCCCCGGACGGCCCACCGGGACGGCGGCCCGACCCGCCCGGCGGTAGCGTCCGGCCGGTGCCCACCACCGGCCCGCCGACCGTCGCCGTCCTGGCCCTGACCAGCCGGCCGACCGTCGGCGTTCTCGTCCTTGCGCTGATCGGAGCGGTGATCGGGGCGTTCGTGCCGTGGCTGACGGGGCGCTTCACCGCCGTACCCCGGCTGGTTTCCACCGGGTTCGTTCCCCGCCGGCCCGTTCGCAGCCGGGGCGGGGCGGCCCGGGGGAGGGTGGTGGCCTGGGCGGCGGTTGCCGCGGTGGTCTTCGGCGGGCTCGGCGTCGCGCCCGGCGTCGGCTCGGCGCTGCCGGCGTTCCTCGCGGTGGCGGCGGCCGGCCTGGTGCTCGCGGCGGTGGACCTGGCCTGCCTGCGGCTGCCGGACCCGCTGGTCGGCCTGGCGGCGCTCGGCGCGGTGGCCGGGCTGGTCACGGCGGCGGCGGTCGACGGCCGGCCGGATCGGCTGCTAGCGCCGCTGGCCGGGGCGGGGCTGTCCTTCTTCGGGTATGCGCTGCTCGCCCTCCTGCCCGGCTCGCGGCTCGGCTTCGGGGACGTGAAGCTGGCCGCCGCGCTGGGGCTGCCGCTCGGTTGGCTGGGCTGGCCGGCGCTGCTGACCGGGCTGGTCCTGCCGCACGTGCTGCACGGGCTGGCCGTGTTGGGCCTGCTGGCCGCCCGCCGGGTAGGCCGGGACACCCTGCTGCCGCTCGGGCCGGCCCTACTCGCCGGTGCCTGGCTGGCGGCCCTCACCGCCTGACCGCACCCCGCCGGCCCCGGCCGGCCCAGCGCCCCCGCCCCTTCAGCGGCGGTGGTGAGCGCCGCCCAGGTGTCACCCCTGAATCACCTGGGCGACGCCGTCCTCATCGCACCTCCCGGTGGCCGCCGGCTAGCGACTGACCAGCTCGAACGCCTCGGCGAGGAGCTGGTAGGAACGCAGCCGGGCCTTCGGATCGTGCACCAGCGTGTTGATCACGAGCTCCTCGACGCCGTGCACGTCGGCGAGCTGGGTCAGCGCCGTCCGCACCTGCTCCGGGGTGCCGCAGAAGACCGCCGAGGTGTTGGCGAACCGACGGTGCTGCTCCGCGGGTGTCCAGTCGTGCCGCCGGGTGGCCTCGGGCGAGGGGAAGCGCTCGTCGTGTCCGAGGTCCCGCCTGCTGCGCCACAGCAGCACCGCTTCGGTGAGGTCCCGGACCTCCTCTGTGGTCTCGGCCACGACGACCCGTACGGCCAGCGCCGACTGCCGGGGGGCCGGCGGGGTCGGTGGGACGAACCGCTGCCGGTATGCGTCGAGCACGTCCAGGGCGGGCCGGGGGTCGAGGAAGTGGCCGAAACAGAAGTTGGCGCCCCGCTCGGCGGCGAGCAGGGCCGAGCGGGTCCCCGCGCCGAGCAGCCAGACCTGCGGCGGCACCGCCGCTGCCCGGCTGGTCGCGAGCTGTCGCAGGCCGGCGGTCAGTGCCGAGAGCTTGGCCGGGAAGGTCTCCGCCGGCCCGCCGGCCCGGCCGAGGCCGAGGTCGACCCGGCCGGGGTGCAGCTCGGCCAGGACGGTGAACGTCTCGGCCACCCGCATCGGGTCGTGCCGGGGCAGCAACACCCCGCCGCTGCCGACCCGCATGGCACGGGTGTTCTCCAGCACTGTGGCGACGAGTACGTCCGGGGACACTCCGGCGAAACCGGCGGCGTGATGGTGCTCGGCCACCCAGAACCGGGTGAAGCCGAGGCCGTCCAACTCGGCGGCGAGTTCCACGGTCTGCCGCAGGGCGGTGGCGGAGGTGGTGCCGTCGGGAACGAGGGACTGGTCGAGCACCGAGAGCCTGAGGGTCATCGCCGACCATCCGCTCGGGCCCGGGTGGCCGGTACGATCCGGAAGTCCGCCTGGAAGACCAGGTTGTGCAGGTCGGCCGCTGCGATGGCCCGCAGGGTGTCGATCTGGCCGGCGGCGTCGGCGGTGCTGAAGACGTTCAACGGCCATTCGCCGACCGTGCCGCCGCGCAGGTGCGGGTGGTGGAAGCCCCGGCCGTAGTGGGCGTGGATGGTGATCGGGGCGACACCGGCGCGTTCCTGCTCCCGCCAGGAGAGCGTCCAGAGCGCGGCCAGCCCGCCGTCACGGCTGGGTTGGGGGCCGACCAGTTCGATCTGCCCGGAGTTCAGCAACAGCGTCTCGTCGATCTCGCGGAGTGCCTGCCTCGCGTACGGGTCCAGCAGGGTGACCGCCTCGGTGAAGAGCCGCTCCTTGTCGGCCCGGCGTACCAGGTCGCCGTGGGTGCCGTCCCGCAGGTCGGCGAAATGTCGCAGCAGAGCCTCCAGGTGCGGCTCGGCGGATCCCTGGGTGGTGGAAACGTTGTTGGTCGTCACGACATCGCCCTTCTGGTCTGGGTCGTCGCGGAGAAATCGCGCGGCCGGTTCAGCACCTCGCGCAGGGTGGCGCCGAGCCAGCTCCGTAACGGGTCGTCGGCGGCGCGGTCCCGGCCGCTCGACTGCGTGGGCGGGCGCAGGAACACGCCGTGCCCGAGTTGGGGAAACTCGCGGAAACTGACCGGGACGGCGGCGCCGGTGAGGCGCTCGGCGTACGCCCGGACGTCGTCGGCGACCGGGTCCCGGGAGCCGACGACGAGCACGGCCGGGGCGACGTCGGTCAGGTCGGCGGCTTCGGCCGGAGTGCTGTAGTGCCCGGTGCTGGCGTCGAACCGGTATCCGGGCCCCCGGTAGGCCTCCCAGGACCCGACCAGCCCGCCCCGGGTGGGGAAGCTGGCCGGGTCGGTCCGGTAGGACGCGGCGTCGCACTCCGGGTCGATCGGCGGATACGCGAGCACCTGCGCGCCGAGCGGTCGGTGCCGGTCCCGCCAGACGAGGGCGGCGCAGGAGGCCAGCGTGCCCCCGGCGCTGTCCCCGCCCACGGCGATCCGGCTGCCGGGCTGTTCGCGGTCGGCCTGCCGCTGGGCCCAGTCCATCACGTCCAGAACGTCGTGCAGCGCCGCCGGGTGTCGGTGTCGCGGCGCCAGCCGGTAGTCGACGCTGACCACCGTGCCGCCGGCCAGCCGGGCGAGGTCGGCGCAGGCGTGGTGCCAGGCCCCGCCCACCGATCCGCCGGTCCAGCTTCCGCCGTGCGCCCAGACCAACCAGAGGTCGCTGGCCCGGGTGGGGCGGAAGAGGCGGATCGGCACCTGTCGACTCTCCGTGGCCACGGTGGTGGCGGTCCAGCCGACGGCCGGGTCCTCGTCGGCGCCCTCCCGGAGAGGGCCGGTCCTGACGTTCATGCCGCTGGCCCTCCTCCTGCGTGGAGCGGGTTCGTCGGAGCCCGGCTCACGTGGCGACCTCGGCGGGTGCCTTCGCCTCCCGGGGGGCCCGGAGCGTGACGGCAACGACGAGGGCGGTGGCCACACAGAGCAGGGTGTTGACGACGATGGCTGCGGAGACCCCGGAGAGCACGGTCGAGGGGCTCTCCCCGCCGCCGAGCGAGTTGACCCGTGCCGTCACGATCGCCGACATGATCGGGATGCCGAGGGTGATGCCGATCTGCTGGCTCATCGTCGCCAGGCCGGTGGCCAGGCCCTGCTCCCCGTCGGGTAGCCCCGAGGTGGCGGTGACCATGAAGCCGACGATCGCGATCAGGTTCGCCACGCCGCCGAGGAAGGTGGCGACCAGCAGCACCGGCATCCAGGCGGAGTCGGGGCCGAGGAAGATCAACGGGAGGGTCGCGGCGGCCTGCGCGAGCAAGCCCACGACGATGGCGCGGGCGCTGCCCAGCCGACCGATGATCTTCGGACCGACCATGCCGCCGAGGACGGTGCCGACGCCGAGGACGGCGAAGGACAGGCCGGCGGCCAGGGCCGAGTAGCCGAGCACCTTCTGCAGGTAGAGGGTGAGCAGGAAGACCAGCGAGGTCTCGGTGGCGAAGGCAAGCAGGCCCGCGAGGTTGCCGATGCCGACCGTCGGGCGACGCAGGATCTGGACCGGTACCAGCGGTGCCTCCGCCCGACGCTCGATCATGAAGAACGTGATCAGCAGGACGGCGGCGACGGCGAGCGAGCCCAGCGCGACCGGGTCGGTCCAGGACTTCTCACCGGCGATGGTGAGGCCGTACACCAGGGCCAGCAGACCGGCGGTCACGGTGACGGCGCCGGGGACGTCGAGGCGGGGACGCTCGGCGGGGCGGCTCTCCGTGAGCACCGCCGGCGCGATCAGCAGCACGACGACCGCGACGAGCACGTTGATGAAGAACGCCCAGCGCCAGCTGAGCAGGTCGGTCAGGACGCCGCCGAGGATCGCCCCGGTGGTGAAGCCGGCGGCCATCAGCGCTCCGTTCAGGCCGAGCGCCCGGTCCCGAGCGGGTCCCTCCCGGAACGAGGTGGTGAGCAGCGAGAGCGCCGCCGGTATGACCGCGGCGGTGGCAAGGCCCTGGGCGACGCGCGCGACCAGCAGCAGACCGGGGCTGTTGGCGACGCCGCCGACCAGGGACGACACGCCCAGCAGCAGGATGCCGGCGAGGAAGAGCCGACGCCGGCCGAAGAGGTCTGCGACGCGGCCGAACAGCAGGGTGCAGCCAGCGGCGAACAGGGCGAAGGAGGTGGCGATCCACTGGAGGTTCTCCAGGGAGAAGCCGACGTCGTTCCCGATGACCGGCAGGGCGACGTTGAGGATGGAGAAGTCGACAGCGAGAGTGAAACTCGCCGTGAGCAGGACGGCGAGGACCAACCGTTCCCGCTTGGTCATTCCGCTGGACGGCTGCGACAGTTCCGGCGGGCTGAGCTGCTGGCGACTTGTCATGGTGCGTCACTCCCTTGGTGACCAGGTGAACTGCTTGTGCCTTCACCCTGCGTGCCGTCGACCGGGGCAGCCAGACCTCTGCCGACGCTATCCTGAGGCTGTCTAGCACTGACAGTGACAGGCAGACCCCGAACGGTTCAGGCAGGATGGTCCCCATGAAGGAAGAGAACGGGCTCGGGGTGGGTGAGCTGGGTGCCTTTCTGCGCAGTCGTCGGGCGCAGGTAGCCCCCGAGGACGTCGGTCTTGTCTCCTACGGCGCCCGCCGGGTGCCTGGCCTGCGTCGGGAGGAGCTGGCCCATCTGGCCGGGGTCAGCGCCACCTACTACACCCGGCTCGAGCAGGGGCAGAGCAGCAATGCGTCCGAATCGGTCATCGAGTCCCTCGCCAGGGCGCTCGGGCTGAACGAGGACGAACGGCAGCACCTCTACGACCTGGCCCGGCCGCAGCCGTCGAAGCGGCGTCGGACCGTCCGGCCGGACGTGGCCCGCCAGGGCACCCGCCGGTTGCTCGACGCGATGCGTGACGTGCCTGCGGTGGTCCTCGGCCGGCGCAGCGAGGTGCTGGCGTGGAACCAGCTGGGGCACCGGCTGCTCGCCGGCCACCTGGACGAGAGTGCCCCGAACCGCCCCGCCGACCGCCCCAACCTGACGTGGATGCTGTTCCTCGACCCGCACACCCGTGACCTGTACACGCGGTGGGAGGAGGAGAGCAGCCGAGCGGTGGCGTCGTTGCGGCTGGTGAGTGGGCGTTATCCGGACGACCCGGAGCTGGCCGCCCTGATCGGGGAGCTCTGCGTCAAGAGCCCGGAGTTCTCCACGCTCTGGTCGAAGCACCCCGTGCAGAAGTGCCTCTCCGGTTCGAAATACCTGCGCCACCCCGAGGTCGGGGAGCTGGAGCTGGAGTTCGAGGCGCTCCAGCTGTCCGACGACACCGGGCACCGGATGCTGACGTACACGGCGGTCCCGGGCACCTTCTCGGAAGCGGCGTTGCAGCTTCTCAAAGCCGGCGTGCCCACCGAGGATCCGGTGGTGCGTCGCAACCGCAGCGAAAGCATGCGCCGCCACTGATTCTCCCGAAGCCGGCCGCCGGCATGCAAATTGCGCTTCTTGCGAAGTCGGCTGCCGGCGTGCAAATTGCATCTCTCATTGGCTGACGGCCCCGCCCACGGTCGCGCATTCTCCGCACCGATGAACGGGGTCCTTTCCCGTATGCGCGGCCCGGGCCTTCCTTCCACCCGACCGCCGTCCCGAACAGAGACGGATCATGAAATGGATTTACAGGTAGCGGACAGGGTTTACCTGGTGACCGGGGCTTCCGCCGGTATCGGTGCCGCCATCGTGCGCGTTCTGGCCGCCGAGGGGGCGTTCGTGGTGGGGGTGGCCCGCCGGGAGATCGACGTCGTGAGCGCCGGCCCGCGAGTGAGCGGGATCGGCGCGGACATCACCGATCCCGATTCGGCCGAGCGGATCGTGGCGGAGGTGCTGGCCCGGCACGGCCGGCTGCACGGCCTGGTGAACAACGCCGGCGGCCTGGAGTCCCGGGAGGGCTTCCTGGACATCGACGACAAGCAGTGGCAGTGGACCTTCGACCTGAACTTCCACGCCGCGGTCCGGCTGACCCGGGTGGCCCTGCCGACGTTGCTCGACCAGGGCGAGGGCAGCCTGGTGCACGTCACCAGCGAGGCGGCGCGGTTCCCGGACGCGGCGTTGGCCGACTACGCTGCCGCCAAGACCGCGCTGCTCTCGGTGTCCAAGTCCCTGGCGGTCGAGTTCGGTCCACGGGGGATCCGGTCGAACATCGTTGCCCCGGGCCCGACGAGGACCCGGCTGTGGGACGCCCCGGGTGGCTTCGCCGACCAGCTTGCGGCACGGTTCGGCCTGCCGGTGGAGGAGGCCGTGACCCACTTCGTCCAGGAGGTGCGGCGTCTGCCCAGCGGGCGGCTCGGCACCGCCGACGACGTCGCGAGGGTGGTCGCCTACCTGCTGTCCCCACTTGCGAGTCAGGTCACGGGCGCGGAGTGGGCCATCGATGGTGGAGCATTGCGCCAAATCTGACCAATTTGCTGCGGAATACATTATTGCCGGTAGGCCCCGGGCCTGCCGGCAATTCTTGTGCCTGCGGGTGGGGTCGTTGATCTAATGGCCAACGTATTAAAAATACTATGATGTGCGTCACACTGGATGCGTCGCGCCGAGAGGTTGACAGAAGTTGCACGGCAACCACAAAATTTACATGCGTCTATTCTTTGGCGCTAAGCGATGTTCGGCAAGACAATTTCGCGCGGTGGCGGGCCGGAATGCTCGACAGTCACCTTTTCTGCGAAAACCGGACCATCTGCTCAACCTCACATGTTCCGGCTGTCCAATCAGCCGAACAATCCACCCCTGAATGGAGTTGGCAGCTATGACACAGATCGATCGGCGGAAGCTTCTGGCCGGTACCGCGCTGGCCGCGGGCGCGGCGGCGATCGGTGCCGGGACCGCCCTGCCCAGGACTGCCGGGGCAGCCGCGCCGGCGGCAGTCGGCGACGTGATCACTGCGGCGGACCCGCGCTACGTCGCGCTGGTGACCGGCAACAACCAGCGTTTCGTCGCCCGGCCGGACTACGTCAAGATGATCCGGTCGACGCAGGACGCCGTCGCGGCCGTGCAGGAGGCGGTGCGCGCGGGCAAGCGGCTCTCGGTCCGCAGCGGCGGACACTGCTTCTCGGACTTCGTGTGCAACCCGGATGTCGAGGTCATTCTGGACCTCTCGGAGATGACCGACATCTCCTATGACCCGGGGCGCCGAGCCTTCTCGGTACAGCCGGGTGCCCGGCTGATGAACATCTACGAGGAGCTCTTCAAGGGTTGGAACGTCACCCTCCCCGGCGGCATCTGCTACAGCGTCGGGGCCGGCGGCCACATCTCCGGCGGCGGGTACGGGCTGTTGTCCCGGCGGCACGGACTGGTCAGTGACCACCTCTACGCCGTCGAGGTGGTCGTCGTCGACGAGCGCGGCCGGGCCCGCGCCGTGGTTGCCACCCGGGAGAAGTCCGACCCGCACCACGACCTGTGGTGGGCGCACACCGGCGGCGGTGGCGGCAACTTCGGGCTGATCACCCGGTTCTGGTTCCGTTCGCCGGACGCGCGGGGCACGGAGCCGGCCGACCAACTCGTCGCACCGCCGTCGGAGGTGCTGGTGAGCGCGTTGGCCTTCCCCTGGGAGCAGTTGACCGAGAAGCGGTTCGCCCGACTGCTGAAGAACTTCGGCGCGTGGCACGCGGAGCACAGTCGCCCGGACTCTCCGACCTGCGCGCTGAGCAGCCTGTTCAACGTCAGCCACAAGGCGCACGGCAGCATGGGGATGTTCACCCAGGTGGACGCGACCGTGCCCGGCGCACAGCAGATCCTCGACGACTACCTGGCCGCGATCCTCGACGGGGTCGACATCACCCCGCAGGCGGCGAGCAAGCCCACCGGCGAACTCCCCGCCATGCCGCACCTGATCGAGCCGCGCCGGCTGCCCTGGATCCAGGCGACCCGACTGGTCGGCACCAACAACCCGACCATCACCAACCCCACCTCGCGGGGGGTGCACAAGTCGGCCTACATGCGTCAGAACTTCAGCGACGCTCAGGTGGCCACGCTCTACAAGCACATGACCGGCGACAACTTCCACAACCCGGACACCATGCTGGTGCTCTTCTCCTTCGGCGGCCAGGTCAACGGGATCTCCCGCGACGCGACGGCGAACGTACAGCGGGACTCGATCTTCAAGATGTGCTTCCAGACCTTCTGGGAGGACGCCAAGGAGGACTCCTTCTACGTCGGCTGGGCGCGAGCCGTCTACGAGGAGTTCTTTGCCACCACCGGCGGCGTGCCGGTTCCCGGCCGGGAGTACGACGGCTGCTACATCAACTACCCGGACAACGACGTCGCCAACTCTGCGTACAACCGGTCCGGAGTGTCCTGGGAGACCCTCTACTACGGCACGAACTACCCCCGGTTGCAGCGGGTCAAGCGCCGCTACGACCCGCGTGACCAGTTCCGCCACGCGCTGTCCATCCGTCCCTGACACGTGCGTGCCCCGGGACGCGTTCCCGGGGCGCCGACGGACCCGTCGTGGCAGCCCAACCAGCTCAGCCCGTGTTTCCAGCGTCCCCACCGGCCCTGCGCGCCGACTGCGAGAATTGGAGCACCAAGGTGAGATCAATTGCGGTCATTATCGGCACCCGACCTGAGGCGATCAAGGTCGCCCCGATCATCCGGACGATGCGTGAGGACAGCCGCTTCCGCCCGGTGGTCGTGTCCACCGGGCAGCACCGTCAGATGCTCGACGAGACCCTGCGGGCCTTCGACATCGAGCCCTGCATCGACCTGGGCATCATGGCCACCCGACAGACCCTCTCCGAGGTGACCTACCGGGTCATCCAGGGCCTCGGCGAGCACCTCGGCTCGCTGGACGTCGACGCCGTCATGGTGCACGGCGACACGGCCACCACGCTGGCCGGCGCCGTGGCCGGATTCCAGCACCAACTGCCGGTCATCCACGTCGAGGCCGGGCTGCGCAGCGGGAACGTGCACTCCCCGTTCCCCGAGGAGGCGAACCGCCGCCTGGTCGGTCAGATCGCCGCCCTGCACCTGGCACCCACCCCGGGGAACGCGGCGAACCTGATCCGGGAGGGCGCCGACGTGACCCGGATCGTGGTCACCGGCAACACGGTCATCGACGCCCTGCAGTGGGGCGTTCGGCAGCAGGTGGAGTTCACCGAGCCCGCGCTGCGGGAGCTCGAGGCCGGTTCCGACCGGGTGGTCCTCGCCTCGGCGCACCGCCGGGAGTCGCACGGGGCCCCGATGCCGGAGATCGGCCGGGCGCTGCTCGACATCGCCGACATGGGCGCCGTGCGGGTGGTGGTGCCGATGCACCGCAACCCGGCCGTGCGGGACGTCCTGATGCCGCTGCTCTCCGGTCACCCGAGAATCACGATCGTCGACCCGCTGCCGTATCTCCAGTTCTGTCGGCTGATGCAGCGCAGCGACATCATCCTCTCCGACTCCAGTGGCGCGGAGGAGGAGGGGCCGGCGTTGGGCAAGCCCACCCTGGTGCTGCGCGACCTCACCGAGCGGCCGGAGGCGGTAGCCGCCGGCACGGCCCGGCTGGTCGGCCGTACCCGGGCCCGGATCGCGGCCGAGGTGCAGCGGATCCTCCTCGACGACGTCGCGTACGCGGAGATGGCCACTGCCGTCAACCCGTACGGAGACGGCAGGGCGACCGAGCGGGTGCTCGCCGGGATGTGCCAGTTCTTCGACATGGGCCCGAGCGTGCCGCCGTTCGTCCCGGGCATCCGGACGATCCCGCGTACGCCGCTCCCGGCGCGCCTCGTCGCCGCCTGAGGGCGTCCCCATGATCCCGTTCGAGCCCTGTTCCCGCACTGTCAGAAGGGAGTACGCCATGGCCCTGGAGGCCACCCCCAGCTATCCCGCACCGCGGTTCATCCCCGAGGTCGTCGCCGACCAGCTTCGTGACGGCTACTGGTTGGAGGCCCCCGACATCGACGGGGACGGCCGGCCCGACCTGATCGGTTTCGGTCTGACCCTCGGCGAGATCTCCTGGTACCACAACCCGGACTGGACCCGCCGGCTGGCGGTCAACAAGATTCACATGCCAGTCGGCGGAGCGTTCGCCGACATCACCGGCAACGGTCGTCCGGACCTGGTCGTCTCGTACGAGCTGTACGGCCCCGGCGGCACCATCCACCACCCGAACGCCGAGGGCGGCAAGATCGACTGGCTGGAGCACCCCGGCGACGCCACCTCGGCGGACCGCTGGGTGCGGCACTACGTCGGTAACACCGTCGGCATGCACCGACTGCGGATCGGCCACTTCACCCAGACCGAGCGGTGGGAGATCATCGGGCTGCCCGTGGTGGCGATGGAGGGAGTGCACGGGCTGCTCCCGGTGGTGCTCTTCACCGAGCCCGACGACGTCCGCGACGCCAAGGAATGGCCGATGACGGTCATCGACGACACCAGCTTCCGGATGATCCACGGAGTGGCCCGCAAGCCGGGCCTGATCCCCGGCTCCGACCTCGACTCGGTCCTGCTCGCCTCCGACGAGGGCGTCACCTGGCTCTGGTACGACGCCGACGCCGGGCAGTGGCGGACCGAGCTGATCGGCACCGGCGAACGGACCCGGTTCGAGCAGACCGGGTTCAGGGGCAGCGGTGACGTCGACAGCGGCCGGGTCGGCGCCGACCCGATGGCCTACGTCGCGGCGATCGAGCCGTACCACGGAAACACGGTCGCGGTGTACCACCGCGACCCGGCCGACGGTGGTTGGAAGCGGGTGCTGCTCGACATCTTCGGCGAGCCGAACGAGAACGGCGAGGGTACGGGGCACTCCGTGCTCTGCGCGGACTTCGACGGCGACGGCGACGACGAGTTCCTGATCGGGCTGCGCGGCCCGGCACCCTGGCAGGGCGTCTACTACTACAAGGCGATCGACCTGGCCAACGGGGTCTTCGCGAAGTGGAAGGTCGGCGAGGAGTCCGCCGCCCGGGTGGTCACCGGCGACTTCAACGGCGACGGCACCCTCGACTTCGCCACCATCGCGTACAAGGTCCCGCACTACTACGAGGCCAGGGACGCGAAGCTGATGGTCTACCGCAACCAGCGCGGCAGGACCGCCTCCTAGCGCGGCACAGCCCTCGAACCACCCCTCACAGAGATTCCGCCGGGCGGGCGGGCGCGTCCCTGCCCGCCCGGCGCCCCTTCACTGATTGGAGCTGGTCATGGCAGCCGATCGTCACAACCAGGAGCGACCGCTCGGCTTCTCCGGACGGCACGTGCGGGCGAGCCTCGTCGAGCACGCCAAGGAATTCCCGGTCGAGGGCCGAACGATCGTGGTCAACCTCGACGCCACTCCGGCCTACCTGGCCGAGGACCCGCGCGCGGTGATCCCGGCCTTCTCCGCGACCACGGTGGTGGACTCCCGGCTGGAGCAGGCCGGGTCGGTGGTGCTGCTGCGGGTCGACGAGTCGACGGAGATCGCCGGCATCACCCGCGAGCCCGGCTGGGCGCACTTCGCCGACGTCCTCGCCGAGCGGGCGCCGGCCGGCGCCCCACCCCCCTCCTTCCCCCGTGCGACGCAACTCTGGCGATCCCCGGTGGACGACGGCGGCGTGGTCGTCTTCGACCCGGCCGCCATGCTCGGCGAGGGCAGGGGTGACCGGCTCCGGCGATTCCGCGTCCGGGTCAACCTGTGGTTCTCCCCGGCCGGCACCGACTGCGGGCTGCACGACCGGCACGACTTCATCGAGACCCACGCGCAGGTGGCGGGGTTCGGGCGGATGCAGAAGTTCCGCCGGGAGGAGCACGGCTCGCTCTACGAGGACGTGCTGATGAGCCCCGGTTACGCCACCCCGGTGCCGTTCTGCGCGTTCGGCACGGACCCGGTCTTCCGCTACCCGTGGCACCAGTACCGGGCCGACACCGACTGCGTCTGGCTGGTGGCCGAATACCACCTGGCGGACTGACGTACGCATCCTCCTCCCGCCTCGATCCCGCGACGGCGGCAACCGGAAAGGCCGTGATCGTATGCCTCCCGCCCTGCTGGCCCTGGCCGTCAGCGCGTTCGGAATCGGTACCACCGAGTTCGTCATCATGGGGCTCCTGCCCGAGGTGGCCGGCGACTTTCACGTCTCGATTCCCACCGCCGGCCTGCTCATCTCCGGCTACGCCCTGGGCGTCGTGGTGGGCGCCCCGGTGCTGACCGTCGGCGCTGCCCGGTTGCGTCGCAAGCACGCCCTGGTCGGGCTGATGGCGATCTTCGTCATCGGCAATGCGCTCTCGGCGCTGGCACCGACCTACGGGCTGTTGATGACCGGCCGGATCGTCGCCTCGCTCTGCCACGGGGCGTTCTTCGGGCTCGGCTCGGTGGCCGCCGCCAGCCTGGTCCCATCGGCGCTGCGGGCCCGCGCGATCGCCCTGATGTTCGGCGGGCTCACCCTGGCCAACGTGCTCGGGGTGCCGATGGGCACCGCCCTGGGCCAGCGGTTCGGCTGGCGTGCCACGTTCTGGGCGGTGGTGCTCCTCGGCGTGGTCGGGCTGGTCGCCCTGTTGCTCCTGGTGCCGGACCGGCAGCCCGAGGGCGACACCGGAGTACGCGCCCAGTTGGCGCCGTTCCGCCGCCCGCAGGTCTGGTTGGCCCTGGCCATGACCGCGCTCGGGTTCGGCGGCCTCTTCGCCTCGTTCACCTATGTGGCACCGATGATGACCGAGGTGGCCGGCTTCGCGCCGAGCAGTGTCACCTGGCTGCTGGTGCTCTTCGGCATCGGCCTCTGCCTGGGCAACTACCTGGGGGGCCGGGCCGCCGACCGGGCGCTCATGCCGACCCTGTTCGTCGTGCTTGCCCTGCTCACGGCGGTGCTGGCCGTCTTCACGGTCACCTCCCACCACCGGCTGCCCGCCGCGGTGACCCTGTTCCTGCTCGGCACGGCCGGCTTCGCCACGGTTCCCGGCCTGCAGATGCGGGCGATCCAGCAGGCGGGCAGGGACAGCACGTTGACCTCCGCGCTCAACATCGCCGCCTTCAACCTCGGCAACGCGATCGGTGCGTACCTCGGTGGGGCGGCGATCGACGCCGGGTACGGATTGACCGCGCCCAACCTGGTCGGTGCGGGCCTGACCGCCGCCAGCATCGCCGTCGCGGCGGTGGCGGTGCTGCTCGCCCGGCGGACGCCGGTGCCCGCCGCGGGGGCGGGAACCGGGAAGGCGCGTCCCCTCACCTTGCCCGCCCAGCGCTGACCCGCCGGGCGACTCACCCCTGACACCCCTCCTGCCGAAAGGTCGTCACCCCTGATGGAAACGAAGCTGCCCGCCAGAGCGGGCGCCGGGCCCAGCACCCGGCTCCCCTCCCTGACCGGGCTGCGGTTCATCGCCGCGATGCTGGTCTTCTGCTTCCACATCACGCTCTCGGACTCCCCGATCCCGCCCAACGACCCGATCAACCTTTTCGCCGACGACTCGTTGGCGGCCAACTCGGCGTGGCTGTTCAGCAAGGCCGGCTACCTCGGGGTGTCCTTCTTCTTCGTGCTCAGCGGCTTCGTGCTGACCTGGTCGTCGAAGCCGAGCGACTCGCTGATGTCGTTCTGGCGCCGTCGGATGTTGAAGATCTTCCCGAACCACCTGGTCATGTGGGTGCTGGCGATGGTCCTCTTCGCGGCGGCGATCACCGAGCCGAGGTCGTGGCTGCCGAACATCTTCCTGCTGCACTCGTTCTTCCCGCAGCCCGAGACATACGTCGGGGTCAACCCACCGAGCTGGACGCTCTGCTGCGAGCTGCTCTTCTACGTACTCTTCCCGTTCCTGCTGCGCCCGGTGCAGCGGATCAGGCAGAGCCGGCTCTGGTTCTGGGCCGGAGTCATGGTGGCCGGCATGGTGGCCGTGCAGTTGGTGACCCAGTTCATCATCCCGGACGAGCCGCGCTCGCCGATCACGCCGGTGTCGGTGCAGCAGTTCTGGTTCGGCTACATCTTCCCGCCGTCGCGGCTCTTCGAGTTCGTGCTGGGGATCGTGCTCGCCCGCATCGTGATCTCGGGACGGTGGCTGCCGATCAGCATCGGTCAGGCCGCCGGGCTCTCCGTGGTCGGCTACGTCGTCGCGCTGTTCGTGCCGTTCCTGTATGGCTTCAACGTCGCCACCATCATCCCGGTCGCCGCCCTGATCTGCGCCGCCGCGGCGGCGGATGCCGCAGGCCGGCCGACCGTCCTCTCCACTCCGCGGATGCAGTGGCTCGGCGAGATATCCTTCGGCTTCTACCTCTGCCAGGGCGTCGTGATCTTCTACGGCCGGCAGCTCATCGGTGCCCCGGACGGCTTCGGCACCCCGATGGCGCTACTGGTCACGCTCGGGTTCTTCGTCGCCACGCTGATCGGGGGCTGGCTGCTCTACTCCCGCATCGAGCATCCCGTCATGCGGCGGTGGAGCAGGCCGCGCCGACCGGCCGCGTCGACCACCCCGCCGGTTCGGCCGGGGCCCGCCGGCGGGGCACCGCTCGGCGAAGCGGCCCTGGTGGTCCCCGCGCCGGCCCCGGTCGCCCCCGGCGGATCCTCCGGTGAACCGGTTCCATCCGGGGTTCGGCACGACCCCACCACCTGACGACTCGGTCGGCGGGCCCCGACCCGCGGCCCGGCGGAGTTGGGCCCGCCGACCGAGTCCCCGGTCTGTAGGTAGAGAAGGGGATCCTTCTCTACCTCAGGCGTTAGCAGGGGGCCCTTCCTTTCACAGCAGGCGGAGCTGGCGGTCCTTGGGGCGGCGTGGCTCCGCCTCGCCCAGGCGCTCGAACAGCCCCGGGTCGATCACGTCGAGGAACGGCGTCGGCCGGCAGTCCCGCTCCGACCCGTGCCGGCTACGCCGCGCCGCGTGGCTGACGTAGAGCCGGTCCTGGGCGCGGGTGAGGCCGACGAAGAACAGCCGCCGCTCCTCGGCGATCGCGTCCTCGTCGGGCGTGGAGCCGGGCCAGCGCAGCGGGAGCAGGCCGTCCTCGCAGCCGACGAGGAAGACGACGGGGAACTCCAGCCCCTTCGCGGCGTGCAGGGTGAGCAGGGTGACCGCCTCGGCGCGCGGGTCGAGGGCGTCGACCTCCGCGCCGGTGGCGAGCTGGGACAGGAACAGCTCCAGGTCGTCGCCGCAGCGGCGGGCCAGCGGGGTGAGCAGGTCCACGGCGGCGCGGACCTCCTCGGGGCGTACCGCGCCGGAGCCGTCGAGGGTGGGGGCGGCGAACCGGTCGGCGACCACCTGCCCGGCGAGGCGCACCCGGGCCGGCAGGCCGCCGCCGAGGCTGTCGGCGTGCCGCAGTTCGCGGGCGATCGCGGTCACCCCGGGCCGGTCACGCAACCGGTCGTGCGAGCGCTTCTGCACCGGCACGTTGGCGCGGGCCAGGGCGTCCACGATGGGGGCGGCCTGCGCGTCGGTGCGGTACAGCACGGCGATGTCGGAGAACGACAGGCTGGTGGACCGGCCGTCGATGCGCCCCGAGTCCAGCGACCGGTGGGACAGGCCGCCGACCAGGTCGTCGACGGTGCGTACGACGAAGTCGGCCTCGTCGGCGACGGACGCGGCGGCGTACCGGCCGACCAGCGGGGCCTCCGGGTCGAGCCGGGCCGGGTCGAGCCGGCGGCCCCGGACCAGCGACGACGGTGCGATGGCCTGCACGGCGGCGGCGAGGATCGGCGCGGACGAGCGGTAGTTGCGGTTGAGCCGCACCAGCCGGGCGTCGGTGAAGTCCTGCGAGAAGCGCAGGAAGTAGCCGACGTCCGCGCCCCGGAACGAGTAGATCGCCTGGTCCGGGTCGCCGATCGCGCACAGGTTGCCGTCGGCGGGGCTGAGCAGCCGCAGCAGCTCGTACTGGACGGCGTCGACGTCCTGGTACTCGTCCACGAAGATCCACTGCCAGCGGTCCCGGTAGCGTTGCATCAGCTTCTTGTCCGCGCGCAGCAGCTCGACCGGCAGGGTGAGCAGGTCGTCCAGGTCGACCAGGTCCCGCTTGCGCAGCAGCGCGAGGTAGGCCGCCTGGTCCTCGCCCGCCGCCACCTTCGCCGCCGCCCGGTCGGCGTCGTCGGCGATGCGGAAGCCGGCCGGTAGCCCGGCGGCGCCCGCGTTCTCCCGCAGGATGGTCAGGCCCAGCGAGTGGAACGTGCCGACGGTGACGTCCTCGGCCACGGGCCCGAGCAGCCCGTCGAGGCGGTGCCGCAGCTCCTCGGCGGCCCGCCGGGTGAAGGTGATCGCGAGACAGCGCTCCGGGAACACGTTCAGCTCGGCGCAGAGGTAGGCGATCCGGTGGGTCAGCGTCCGGGTCTTGCCGGTGCCCGGGCCGGCGACGATCAGCAGCGGCCCGCCCGGCGCGGACGCGGCCACCCGCTGCATCGCGTCCAGCCGGTCCAGCAGCCCGGTGCCGACCTCCTCCATGCCGGCGAGCATCGGCTCGAACGGCTCGTGCGGGGAGGGCTGCGGTGGGATCGGGGGCGGCGGGGCGGGCTTCCGCTTCGGCTCGGCCTTCGCCGCGGCCGGGCGCTTCGCCTTCGCCGCCGGCTCCGCAGCCGGTCGCTGCGCCGGCACGGGTACGTCGAACAGCGTCTCCGCCTGCGCCCCCGTCCCCTTCGCGCCCAGCTCGGCCGGGTCGAAGAGGGTGATCACCCCGTACTCGCCGTCGTAGCCGGGCACCCGGCGCACGTCGCCCCGGCGCAGCCGGCCGATCCCCTCGGCGAGCAGTTCCCCGCCGACCCGGCCGATCTCGTCGAGCGGGGCGCGGGTCAGGATCTCCAGCTCCGGGCCGAGCGCGGCCACCAGGTCGTTGAGCTTCCCCTCGACCTTCTTGGACTTCGGGCCCACGTGGTTCAGCTCGCCGAGGATCTCGGCCAGCGGCACCAGGTGGGTGACGCCCCGGGCGTGGGCCGGCCGGTGACCCTCGGGCCGGTCGGCCAGCTCCTCGACGCGGCTGAGCACCCCGACGGTGAGCGGCTTGCCGCACTCGGGGCAGCGCCCGCCGGCCGCCCGGGTCCGCTCCGGTGACCAGTTGACGCCGCAGAGCCGGTGCCCGTCGGCGTGGTACTTGCCCTCCTCGGGGAAGAACTCGATGGTGCCGGCGAGCCCGTCGCCGGTGCGCAACGCCTCGCGGATCGCGAAGTAGTCGCGGCCCGTGGCCAGCACCGTCGCCTCGCGGGCCAGGGCGGGCGGCGAGTGAGCGTCCGAGTTGGACACCAGCTGGTAGCGGTCGAGGCTGCCGACCCGCCAGTTCATCGCCGGGTCCGACGACAGCCCGGTCTCCACCGCGAAGATGTGCTCGGCCAGGTCGGCGTAGCAGTCGGCGATCGCGTCGAAGCCGGACTTCGAGCCCAGCGCCGAGAACCACGGCGTCCAGATGTGCGCGGGCACCAGGTAGCCGTCCGGGCTGGCCTCCAGGGTGATCTCCAGCAGGTCGCGGGAGTCGAGGCCGAGGATCGGCCGGCCGTCGGAGGCGATGTTGCCGATCCGCCCGAGCGTGGTGTTGAACCGTTCCACCGCGTCCAGGTCGGGCAGGTAGACCAGGTGGTGCACCTTGCGGGTGCGGTCGTCCCGCTTGTAGATCGTGGAGATCTCCACGCTGAGCATGAACCGGACCGGGTCCGCCTCCGCCTCGCTGGCCAGCCGGGGCGGCAGCCGGCGGGCGACGTCCCGCTCCGCCTCCGGGGAGAGCCGGTAAAGGCCCGGCTCGGCCGGGTGCAGCGTCTCGCGCAGGTGGTCGTACCAGGCGGGGTGGGTGAAGTCGCCGGTGCCGAGCACGCCGATGCCCTTGCGTCGGGCCCACCAGGCGAGGTTCGGCATGGTCAGGTCGCGGCTGCACGCGCGCGAGTACTTCGAGTGGATGTGCAGGTCCGCGACGAACGGCGAGGGGCCGGCCGGAGGTACGGCGCTGAACGGGAGCACGCCGCATCCTGTCACGCCCGCCCCGAGGCCCGCCTGCCGCCACGCGTACGCGTGACCTGAGCAATCCTTGTCTGGACACCGGGGCGAGGGCGCGCTAAGCCCATCAGGGGGTGCGCAGCTCCACAAGGGTGACCTGAGGGTTGGCACCCACCCGCACGGGCGGCCCCCAGAAGCCGGCGCCGTTGGTGACGTACACCTTCGTGCCGTCGACCTCGCCGAGCCCGGAGACGACCGGCTGCTGGAGCCGGACGGCCAGGTCGAACGGCACCATCTGACCGCCGTGGGTGTGCCCGGACAGTTGCAGGTCCACGCCGAACTTCGCGGCCTCGACGGCGGCCACCGGCTGGTGGGCCAGCAGCACCACCGGCCGGCTCGGGTCCCGGTCGCCGAGCGCGGCGGCGTAGTCGGCGGGGGCGGCCAGCCCGGTCCCGGCGGCGCTCACGTCGTTCACGCCGGCGAGGTCCAGCACCCCGGCCGGGGTGCGGATCTCCTGCCGGACGTTCTGGAGCACCCGCAGGCCGATCCGGTCCACCTCCCGCACCCACTCCTCCACGCCGGAGTAGTACTCGTGGTTGCCGGTGACGAAGAAGCTGCCGTACCGGGAGCTCAGGTCGCCCAGCGGGGCCGCCGCCTCGCCCAGCTCGGCGACCGACCCGTCGACCAGGTCGCCGACGATCGCGACGAGGTCGGCGTCCAACCGGTTGATCATCGCGACGATCCGCTCGGTGTGCGCGCGGCCACGCAGCGGGCCGAGGTGGATGTCGGAGACGGTGGCGATGCGCAGGCCGTCCATGCCGCGCGGGAGCTTCGCCAGCGGGATCTGCACCCGGTCCAGCCGGGGCGGGCCGAGGGCGTTGCGTACCCCGTACCCGACGGTGCCCGCGGCCGTGAGGCCCGCGAAGATCGCCGCCCCGCGGGCCAGCAGCAGCCGGCGGGACGGGTCGTGGTCGGGCTGGTCGACGGCCTCGGCGGCCGGCGGGTCGGCGGCACCGGACGCCCCGACGAGCACCGGCTCGGGCGCGGCGGCGGCCGGCTCGGCCGCGACCGTCCGGCGGCGCAGCACCCGCCGGGCGACCAGCAGCGGCACCTCCAGCACGACCAGCGCGACCAGCAGGTAGAACATCAGGGCCAGCCACACGTATCCCGGCCAGGCCAGCCAGTACAGGCCGTTCTGGGTGCCGGCCATCGTGGCGGGCACGAGCAGCGTGAGCAGCGCCGCCGCGACCGCGCCGGCCCGGCGCAGCCGCCGCGACGAGGTGGTGCCCGCGACCAGGCGCATCCACAGGTAGAGGTGGATGAGGCCGATCACGATCAGCACGAAACCCACCAGAGCCACAACCGCCAACACCGAGCCTCCTCAGCCGCCCGCGAACGGCGGCAGCACGTCGATCGTCGCCCCTGCCGGCAGCGGTGTCCGGCGATCGTGACAGGTCACGCCGTCGACCAGGAAACTCGCCACCCTCAGCACGGCGGCGAGGCGTTCGCCGTGCCGTCGCGTCAGTTCGTCGGTGAGTTCGTCCAGGCCGCAGCCGGCGGATGCGGTCTCCTCGGCCGTGCCGGCGGCGGCCCGCGCCCCGGCGAAGTAGCGGATGGTGAGCCGGCCGGCCGGGGTTTCGGCAGCGTAGTGGCGCACCGGTCACCCGCCGATCGCGGACATCGGCCGGGCCGGCTGGAGGAACGTCGGGTCGTCGATGCCGTGCCCGGCCCGCTTGCCCCACATCGCCGTACGCCACCGCCGGGCCAGCTCGTCGTCGTCCGCCCCGGCCCGCAGCGCGCCGCGCAGGTCCGACTCCTCGGTGGCGAAGAGGCACGCCCGGACCTGCCCGTCGGCGGTGAGCCGGGTGCGGTCGCAGTCGCCGCAGAAGGGCCGGGTGACGCTGCCGATCACGCCGACCCGGGCGGGACCGCCGTCGACCAGCCAGGTCTCGGCGGGGGCAGTGCCCCGCTCGGCGGGGTCGGGGGTCAGGTCGAATCCGGTGCGCGGGTCGGCTCCGGTGCGCGGGTCGGCTCCGTTACGGAGGTCGGCTCCGGGACGCGGGTCGGCTCCGGGACGGAGGCTGGCGAGGATCTCGTCGGCGGTGACCATCGCGGCGCGGTCCCAGCCGTGCTGGGCGTCCAGCGGCATCTGCTCGATGAACCGCAGCTCGTAGCCGTGGGCCAGGGCGAAGCGGAGCAGCGCGGGGGCCTCGTCGTCGTTGACGCCCCGCATCAGCACACTGTTGATCTTCACCGGGGTCAGCCCGGCCGCAGCGGCCCCCGCCAGCCCGGCGAGCACGTCGGCGAGCCGGTCGCGGCGGGTCAGCCGGGCGAACCGCCCGGCGTCGAGGGTGTCCAGCGACACGTTCACCCGGTCCAGGCCGGCGGCCCGCAGCGCCGGCGCCAGCCGGTCCAGCCCGAGCCCGTTCGTGGTCAGCGAGATCCGGGGCCGGGGCTCCAGCCCGGCCACCGCCGCGACGATGCCGACGACGCCGGGGCGGATCAGCGGCTCCCCGCCGGTGAACCGCACCTCGGTCACCCCGAGCCGCTCCACCGCCACCCGGACCAGCCGGATGATCTCGTCGTCGCCCAGCAGCTGTGGGCCCGCCAGCCAGGGCAGCCCCTCGGCCGGCATGCAGTAGGTGCAGCGCAGGTTGCACTTGTCGGTCAGCGAGACGCGCAGGTCCCGGGCGACCCGGCCGTACCGGTCGACGAGGACGCCGTCGGTCCCTCGCGCGGCGGTCACCGCTCGACGGTAGCGCGCCCGACCCCGCGCAGGGTGTCCCGGGCGGTGGCACCGACCGCATCGCGGTACGCCGCGCCGAACAGAGCGGTGTGCACCAGCAGCAGGTGCAGCTGGTGCAGCGGCACCCGCTCGCGCCACCCGTCGGCCAGCGGCCACGCCTCCCGGTAGGCCGCCATGATCCGCTCGTGGTGCGGCGGGCCGCCGAAGAGTGCCAGCTGGGCCAGGTCGGTCTCCCGATGGCCGCCGTGTGCGGCCGGATCGACCAGCCAGGCCCGGTCGTCGGCACCCCAGAGCACGTTGCCCGGCCACAGGTCGCCGTGCACCCGGGCCGGCGGCTCGTCGCCGCCGAACTCGACGACCCGCTCGACGACCTGCTCGACCAGGCCGGTCTCGGTGGCGGTGAGCGCGCCAGAATCGACCGACATCCGCAGGTACGGCAGCAGCCGTCGGCGCGCGAACCACGGCGACCAGGGACCGTCGTCGGGCGTGTTGTCCTGGGGGAGCGCGCCGACGAAGCCGGCCCACTCCGCGCCGAACGCGGGGGCCCCGGCGCGGTGCAGCGCGGCCAGCTCGCGGCCGAACCGCTCGGCGGCCTCCGGCGTCGGCTCGCCGGGCTCCACCCAGTCGAGCGCCAGCAGCTCCGGCAGCGCCACCACCACCTGCGGTACGGCCACCGCGCCGGCCTCCCGCAGCCAGCGCAACCCGGCCGCCTCTGCCGCGAAGAAGCCCTCCGGCACCGGCTGCCCGGCCCGTTCCTCGGGCCACGTCTTCGCGAAGACCGAGTGCCCGTCGTCCAGGGTCAACCGGGACGCCGCGCAGACGTCCCCCCCGGCCACCGGCGTCTCCCGGATCCGCTGGTGGGTGAGGAAGGTGGGGAGGTGCTCCGGATGCGCCCGCAGGTACGCCAGGTCCATGTGCGCAAGGTAGCCGCTGCGCCGCCCGGCCGTTGCTCTCGGGCCGTTTATGAACTGCGCTGACCTGCTCGAATACTGTCAGTAATGTGGACAACTCGGCGTGTCGTCCACAGGGTCTCCTGGGGTGCCCTTGCTCGGCCCAGGCTGCCTGCATGACCCGCACCGATCCCGCCCGGCTCACCGTCCGCTCCCCCGCCGACCTCATCGCCGCCGTGCCCTACCTGCTCGGCTTCCACCCCGCCGACAGCGTGGTCGTGGTCGCCCTGCGGGGCCGGCGAATCGTCTTCGCCGCCCGCGCGGACCTGCCCGGCCCCGGCGACGACCCGCTGGACCCGGCCGTCCACCTGGCCGGCGTGATCGCCCGGCAGGAGGCCGAGTCCGCCACGGTGCTCGGCTACGGTGACGCCTCGGGGGTCACCCCCGCCGTCGACGCGGTACGCGAATCGCTGGCCGCGGCAGGGCTGGCCGTGCTCGACGCGCTGCGGGTCACCGACGGCCGCTACTGGTCGTACCTGTGTGACGAGCCGGCCTGCTGCCCGCCCGAGGGCACCCCGTACGACACCGGCATCAGCGAGGTCAGCGCGGCGGCCGTCTTCGCCGGCCAGGTGGCGCTGCCCGACCGGGCGGCCCTGACCGCGCAGGTGGCCCCGTTCGGCGGCCCGGCGCGGGTGGCGATGCGCCACGCGGTCGACCGCGCCGAGCGCAAGCTGGACGCCCTGATCACCGCAGCACCCGAGGCCGACCTGCTCGGCGGGCGGGCGCTGCGTCGGGCCGGCGTCGACGCGGTCCGCGCCGCCCAGCGCCACAGCCGCCGGGGCGAGCGGCTCACCGACGACGAAGTGGCCTGGCTGACCCTGCTGCTGCTTCACCTGCCCGTCCGCGACCACGCCTGGGAACGCACCGACGGGCGGGACGGGGACATCGCCCTCTGGACGGACGTCCTGCGCCGCGCCGAGCGGGACCTGATCGCCGCCCCGGGCTCGCTGCTCGCCTTCGCCTGCTGGCGGGCGGGGCAGGGGGCGCTGGCGGCGGTGGCGCTGGAACGGGTGCTGGAGGCGCATCCGGACTACTCGCTCGGCCTGCTCCTCGACGACCTGCTGCGCCGTGGGGTGCCACCGTCGCAACTCGACGGGTGGCCGGCGAAACGCCCGCCGGGGGTGCTTCGGCGGCGCCGCCGCCGCCGGGATCCCTGAGGCGAACGTGGTCGGCTCGCTGGGCGTGTTTGCCGGCCCGATCTATGGGTGGGGGCGCCTTCATGTGGGTGGGGTTCGCCGGGGCCCGCCCGCTCCGGGCGGTCAGGCTCGATCCCGCCGACGGGAGTGTCCGAAAGCGACAGACGATCATGGAAGCCCCGACGGGCGGCCGGCAGGACGGGCGGCAGGAGGCTCCTGCCGGGATTCCTGCCTGGTCCGGGCGTACATCCATGGGTTGACTCTCGGTCATGAGACGAACCTGGAAGGTGACCTCCCGCGTTCTCGCCGCAGGGGTCCTCGCCGGTGCCACGGCGCTGGCCGGCCCGGCGGCGGTCCCGGCCCACGCGCAGGCTGCCCCCGCCCCCCGGGCGGGCGACGCCACGATCCTCGACCTGATCCCGGGCGGCACCCGGGACCGGATGGTCGCGCAGGTGCCGCTGGTCGACGCGGCGACCGGGCTGCGGGCCGCCGTCGAGCGCGGCCCCTCGCACGGGTACGCCGGCATCGGGCTGGTCGGCGGCCACGTCACGCTCTGGTGGAAGGGCAGCCTCCCGGCCGACGTCGCCTCGGCCGTCGCCGTCGCCCGCCGGATCGCGCCGGTCGAGGTCGCCAAGGCGACGTACGCCAAGACCGAGCTGGCCGCCGCCGCCGCGCGGATCGCGCCCGTGGTGGACGGCGACGCGCGCGACGCGGCGCACGATGTGCGGCTGCGTACCGACGGTTCGGGCCTTGAGATCGCCGTCGACGACGCCGACGCGGCACTGCCGAAGCTGCCGGCGACCGGGGTGCGCACCACCGTCGTGGAGCGCGACCGCCTGGCCCCCCGGTCCCGCGAGGACGACTCGGCGCCGTGGAACGGCGGGGCCCGGATCTGGAGCGACTCCGGCGCCGGCTGCACTGTCGGCTTCGGCGTACGCGAGGTGGCTACCGACACCAACCACCTGCTCAGCGCCGGGCACTGCGGCTCGGTGGGGTCGCAGTGGAGCGACGGTCAGGGCGAGCCGATCGGCCTGCAGACCCACAAGAACACCGACCACGACACGATGCTGATCGGCACCCCGTCGGCCGGCGGCTGGCTCTACGTCGGCGGCTCGAACGACGAGGTGAAGGCCCGGGTGGTCGGCTGGACCGAGGTGTTCCCCGGCCAGCTCCTCTGCCAGTCCGGGGCGACGTCGGCCTGGGAGATCGGCGTCCCGGTCTGCAACCTGGAGGTGCAGTTCCACTACACCGACCAGGAGGACCTGGTCGAGGCCACCCAGCTCGACGGTGACGAGTCGGCCCGCAGCGGTGACAGCGGCGGCCCGGTGTATGCGGTCAACGCCAACGGCACCGTCCTGGCCGCCGGCACCACGACCCGCTCGGCGGGGCCCGGGTTCGGGTTCCAGGACTTCGCCACCGCCCGGGACGACTTCGGCGACATCGTGCCGGTGACCGGGACGGCCACCACCTGCCGGGTGTCCTTCGCCGTCGTCAACTCCTGGGGTACCGGCTACGAGGCGGCCGTCACCGTCTACAACGACGGCCCGCAGGTCACCGGCTGGACCGTCGGCTGGACGTTCGGCGGGAGCCAGATCGTGCAGGGGCACTGGAACGGCGTCTTCCAGCAGAGCGGCGCGACCGTCACGGTCACCAACGAGAACCACAACGCGACGATCCCGTCCGGTGGCTCGGTGAGCTTCGGTTTCACCGCCGACGGGTCCGCCACCAACCCGGCCCCGTTCACCCTGAACGGCGCCACCTGTTCCTGACCCCAGCTTCCCACCACGGGTGGGTCCCACCGGGCGGGCACCCGGTGGGACCCACCGCTCTTTCATTCACACGTTGGTGAGAAGGGGACCCTTCTCTACCCCAGGCGTTAACAAGGGGCCCTTCCTTCCCCTTCAACCGCGAGGCGCTCGCGGGCGTAGATGCGGGTCAGGCCGTGGAAGGCGTACCGGTCGCCCTGGGGGAGCAGGAGGCCGGCGTCGACCAGCTCCTCGGCGGCTGCCGCCGCGCTCTCGACGTCGACGCCGGTGACGGCGGCGAGCAGACCGGCGTCGAACTCCGCCCCCGGCACGAGGGAGGCCCACCGGAAGACCCCGGCGACCGTCGCGCCGAGCCGGCGGTACGACACGTCGAACGCGGCCCGGACGTCGAGGTCCCCGGTGGTCAGCGCGGTCAACCGGCGGCGTGGGTCCGCGAGCTGGGCGACGAGTTGGGTGACGGGCCACCCCGGCCGGCTGGCCAGCCGGTTTCCGGCGACCCGGATCGCCAGCGGCAGTCGGCCGCAGAGCTCCACCAGTTCGGCTGTTCCCGTCGGGTCGGCGGCCAGCCGGTCCTCGCCGGCGATGGAGGCGAGCAGCCGCCGAGCGGCGTCCGGGGCGAGCAGCCCGACGGAGACGCGGACGGCGCCGGTGAGCCCGGTCAGCGGTTGCCGGCTGGTGACCAGGGTCAGGCAGTGCCGTCCGGCCGGCAGTAGCGGGCGTATCTGTGCCTCGTCGTCGGCGCCGTCCGCCACGATCAGCAACCGCCGGTCCCGGGTGAGGGTGCGGAACAGCCGGCCCCGCTGCTCCGGGGAGCCCGGGATCGCCTCCTCGGGCAGGCCGAGGGAGCGCAGCAGGCTGGCCAGCGCCTCGGTCGGGTCGACGGCGTCGGCGGGTGCGGTGCCGCGCAGGTCGAGGAAGAGTTGGCCGTCGGCGAACGTGGTGCCGAGGCGGTGCCCGGCGGTGACGGCGAGGCTGCTCTTGCCGGTGCCGGGTGGGCCGTGCAGCACGACGACGGAGGCAGTGGTGGCGCTGCCGTCGGTGACCCCGGTGGTCAGCCGGGTCAGCACGGCGAGTTCGGCCTCCCGGCCGACGAGGTTCGGTACAGCGGCGGGCAGCTCCGAGGGGACCACCGGGGGCGCGGCGACCACAGGGCCGGAGTGCGGGCGGTGGCCGGCGCGCGCCAGCCCGACGAAGCGGTCGCGGTCTGGGCCCGCCAGGCCGAGGGCGTCGGCGAGCAGCGCGACCGTACGTCGTTGGGGTGTGCGGACCCGGCCGCGTTCCATCTCCCGGATGGTGCGGACGCTGGAGCCGGACACCTCGGCCAGCTCCTCCTGGGTCATGCCGCGGGTGTCCCGCAGCGCCCGGAGCCACTGCCCGAAACCGGTCCGTTGTTGCATGCCGACGCGCATGTTCCCCCATAACCGCTGACACGTCTACGCTCACTGAGCGTGTGTCGATCGTGGCATGGCGCAACGGCGTGGTGGTATCCACAGTGGAGTGAACATCGCCATAGCAACCGGTGGGTAACGGGCTGTTTCCGGGTCGGCGGCCGGTCCCGTGCGCCCCGCCCGGACGCCGGATTCGATACGATCACCTGTTCTGCATCCGGTATCGGAGGAGCCGTACATGCACCACACCGCCCCGGCGCCCATCGCGGCACTGCTCGCCGGCTACCGGCCGCGTACCGCCGCCGAGAGCGCCGACGTGCGACAGGTCCTGGATCTCGTGGCGGCCGGCGATCCCTGGTCCCGCGACCTGCCGCTCCACGTCACCTCGTCGGCGTTGGTCGTCCACCCGCCGACGCGGCGCGTGTTGCTGCGTTGGCACGTCCGTATGCAGTCCTGGTTGCAGATCGGTGGCCACGGAGACCCCGGCGAGCACGACCCGGTCGACGTCGTGCTGCGCGAGGGAACGGAGGAGACCAACCTCGATGACCTGGTGTGCTGGCCGGACGGTGTGCTCAGGCAGGTGGTGATCCTGCCCGTGCCGGCCGGTCCCACCGAGCCCGCCCACGAGCACGCCGATCTGCGGTTCGTGCTGGCCACCGCGCAACCCGAGCGGGCCAGACCCGAGAAGCCGGCCGCCGCGCTGCGCTGGCTGAGCCTGCCCGAAGCACATGCCCTCGTCGTCGAGCCGAACCTGCGCGAGCTGCTCGCCCGCGTCGAGGAGCTGCTCGACCAGCACGGCTGACCCGCGAGGGAAGCCCTCGTGACATGTGTTGCTCGCTCAGCGGCCGATCCGGTGGGCGCCCGTGTAGACGTTCATGGTCTGGCCGCGGAGGAAGCCGACCAGGGTCATGCCGGCCTCCTCCGCCAGGTCACCGGCCAGGGTGCTGGGGGCGGAGACCGCCGCGAGCAGCGGCACCCCGGCCATCCACGCCTTCTGGGTCAGCTCGAAGCTCGCCCGCCCGGAGACCAGCAGCAGGTGCCCGGCCAGCGGCAGGCGGCCCTGCCGGACGGCCCAGCCGACGACCTTGTCGACGGCGTTGTGCCGGCCGACGTCCTCGCGCAGCACCACCAGTTTCCCGTCGCCGGTGAACAGCCCGGCCGCGTGCAGGCCGCCGGTGCGGTCGAAGTTGCGCTGGGCGGCGCGCAGCCGGTCCGGCAGCTCGGCCAGCAGCTCGGCCGGCACGGTGAGCGGGTCGTCCGCGACGGCGTACCGGGAGCGGGTCCGGACCGCGTCGATGCTGGCCTTGCTGCAGACCCCGCAGGAGCTGGTGGTGTAGAAGTTGCGGGTCGGGTCGGTGGCCGGCTCGGGCACGCCCGGGGCGAGCACCACGTCGACCACGTTGTACGTGTTCGGCGTGTCCGGGCCGGCGCAGAGCTGGGCGGTGCGCACGTCCGCGTCGTCGCGGATGAGTCCCTCGGTGAGCAGGAACCCGATCGCCAGGTCCAGGTCGTCGCCGGGGGTGCGCATGGTCACCGCCAACGGCCGCCGCCGGCCCGGTCCCCCCGGCCCGACCCGGATCTCCAGCGGCTCCTCGACGGAGAGGCTGTCCGGCCGGCGGGTCGCGACGCGGGCCGGGTCGACCGCGTCGAGGTCGATCCGCAGCACGTTCCGCCGGTCAGTCGCCCGTCCCATCCCGCCATCCTGCCCGACCGGCCGCCTCGGCGAGGCCTCGGACCCTGGCCGCCGCCGGTAGCGGCCTCGCCCGGAGAGGAGGCCGGTGCTTCGGGGCCGGGAAGCTGGCGGCCCCGGGGCGGCCGGGGGCCGCTGCGGTGTCGGGCGCGATCGGGGTACGAATCTGCCACGGAAGTCTGCGCTGTCAGACGTCCCTGAAACAGGCCTGCACGGCGAAGCCGTAGTAGCTGACGGGACGCCCGAACGGAATCACGAGCCATCCGTTCCCGTTGCTCACCCCGCATGCCGTGCAGCGGTCTCCCAGCGTGTAGCCGACGCAGTCGTACTGGTAGCCATTCAGGCCCTGGGTCAGGATCGGCGCGTCGACCTCCGGGGCGACGCGGATGTTCACCGATGTGGCGGTGACCGCAATGCGGCTGGTGTCGCAGTACGAGATTGTGGGCGACACCGGGCCGCCGTCGGGAACCGGCCGGGACGGGGCGGCCTGGGCCATGGTCGTCCCGATTTTGGTTGTCGTCGAGCGCCCTGATCTCCTTCGGTTCCGGCGGGGCCCGCGCCGCCCATGTTCCCGATCCAACGCGCACGCTGCGGAAACTTCGGCGTTGCGCAGTTGTGCCGGATTCGGCCGCTGAATGGAAGGTCCGTGAAGAAGTGCGCAGTGGGCCCGGCGAGCGATGCGCGGAGGCCCGGCAATGCCTGCCCGGACGGACATCGAACCCTTCCCGAAGGGCTGCCTGAATGGCACCGGGTGTTCTACGGGCTGCGGCACACGAGCGGTGGTGGCGGCGAATCCACGCCCGGCATGCAACGGATCCGGCGGCGGTCCCGTAGGAGGGGTGTCCGAGTGGCAAGCGGGGACGAGGAGAGGTGGGTGGCCTGTGAAACGGCCTTCCGAACGGGATCGCGAGTTCACCGAGTTCGTGACGGCCCGGCGCGCCGCATTGGTTCGCGTGGCGACGCTGTTGGTCTCCGGTGACCTGGCCAAGGCCGAGGACGTGGTGCAGACGGCACTGACCCGGCTGTACCTGGCCTGGCCGAAGGTGCGGCCGGAAACCGTGTACGCGTACGCGCGGCGGTGTGTCGTGAACGCGGCGACGGACGAGCGCCGCAGCCTGTTCCATCGGCGTGAACGGGTGCACGCGCAGTTGCCCGACGTCGTCGTCGGCGAGGCCCCGGGCGTCGACGAGACGAGGGTCCTGGCGTTGCTGGCCACCCTGCCGACGGGAATGCGGGCGGCGGTGGTGCTGCGGTACGTCGAGGGGCTCAGCGTCACCGAGACCGCCGATGCGATGCGGTGCAGCGAGGGCAACGTCAAGAGCCAGAGCGCCCGTGGGCTGGAGCGGCTGCGGGCGCTCCTCCCGGCACATACGTACGACTTCGCCTGACCCTCACCCGACTTGATCCGAAACCTGATCCGACTGATCGAAGGAGTTACCGACATGCCAGACGTCATGGACGTCCTGCGGGCCCTGCCGAGTGCCGTCACGCCCGACCCGACCAGCCCGGATCTCGTCGCCGGGGACGTGGCCCGGGGACACCGGGCCCTGACCCGCCGCCGGCGGCAGCGTTTCGCGTGGTCCAGCGCCGCTGCCGTCGTCGCCGTCGCTGTGGTGGGTGCCGGGCAACTCGGCGGCACCACGACCACGACCACGGCCGCAGAGGGGCCCGTCCCGACGGCGACGCAGGCGATGCGGCTGCAACTCGTCGCCTACACCGGTGCCCAGCCGGTCGGCTTCGAGGTGAGCACCGTGCCGGAGGGCTGGCAGGTGGTCTCGTCCGACAGGAGCATGTTCGTGGTGGCACCGCCCGGCTGGCAAACGGCTCCGCCGGCTCCCGGGCGCGCCGTCAGCCTCCAGGGCCAGATCTCGGTTTCCCTGCAGAGCCTGTCCCGGCTTCCCGAGGGGACGCCCGTGACGCAGGTCGACGTCAACGGCAGGGCCGGTCAGCTCGGCTTCCCGTGGGAGGCGGAGGGCAAGCTGTCGGACATCCGGTGGCTGATCTTCCCGGACGCCTCGGGGCGGAAGGTCCTGGTGCAGGTTCCCGGGGCGCTGGGCCTGGGCGACGACCAGATCGTGCGGTTCGCGGAGGGCGTCACCGTCACCGACGAGGCGGAGATCGTGGGCGGCTGATCACCAATCGGCCGCGCACAGCGCCTCGCCGGGACCCGGGCCGTGGGTCGAGCGGCGGACTCCTCGGCCCCGCCGACCGGTACGGTGACCGCGTGGGGGACTGGGCGGCGGTCGTGCTGGCGGGCGGGGCCGCGCGCCGGATGGGCGGCGTGGACAAGCCCGGGTTGCCGGTCGGCGGCCGGCCGATGCGCGACCGGGTGCTCGACGCCGTCGCCGACGCCGACGTCCGGATCGTGGTGGGTCCGGCCGGCCCGGTGCCGGCGGGCGTCCGGTCGACCCGGGAGCACCCGCCGGGAGGCGGGCCGGTCGCCGCCGTCGCGGCGGGGGTGGGCCTGTTGTCCGCCGGCACGACGACCGTTGCGCTGCTCGCCGCCGACCTGCCCCTGCTCACCCGGGCGGCGGTACGCCTGCTGCGCGACCAGCTCGCCGACCCGGCCGTGGACGGGGCATGCCTCGTCGACGGCGACGGCCGGCGGCAGCAGCTGTGCGGGGTGTGGCGGGTCGCGCCGCTGCGGGCCGCGCTCGACCGGCTCGCCACCGCCCGGGGCGGCTCGCTCGACGGCGCGGCGGTGCGGGCGCTGCTGGCCGGGTTGACGGTGCGCGACGTGCCCTGGTCCGGGATGGGCCCGCCGCCCTGGTTCGACTGCGACACTGACGAGGACGTACGCCGGGCGGAGGAGTGGGCGCGATGACGGTGCTGGAGGACTGGGTCACGGCGGCCTGCGCGGAGTTGGGCCTCGACCCCGCCGAGGTGCCGGTGCCGGTCGTGCTCGACCTGGCCCGGGACGTCGCGCACCAGGTGCTGCGGCCGGGGGCGCCGGTCTCCGCGTACCTGCTGGGGTTGGCCGTGGGACGCGGGGCCGACCCGATCGCGGCGGCCGACCGGATCAGCGCGTTGGCGGGCGGTTGGCCGGTCGAGCTGGGCGACCGGCCCCCGGCCTGAGGGCCGCGACGGCACCCCGGCCTGAGGGCCGCGACGGCACCCCGGCCTGAGGGCCGCGACGGCACCCCGGCCTGAGGGCCGCGACGGCACCCGGGCCCCGGCGTGAGGGCCGCGCCGGCACATCGGTGTCCGATCCCGGTCCGGCCTGATTCGGGCTCCGGGCGGCCTGGGTAGGGTGACCGGAACGGACGGAGGCGATCATGACGGTAGGCCACCCCTCGACGCCGGCCTCGGACCCGCCCGGCGGCCCCCCGGAGCGCGGCAGCCAGTCGGAGCGCGGCGGCCCGTCGGCACCCGGCGGCCCGCCGGAGCATCAGCACGAGTCGATCCTGCTGGACGAGCCGACGACGGCGGACCTGCGGGCGAAGGTGACGGAGGCGTGGCGCGAGTTCGCCCGGGCCCTCGCCGAGCGGCTGCGTGAGCTGCCCGCCGGCTCGCACGTCGAGCTGACCCTCGACCCCACCGCCTCCGGCACGGGCGACGCCGTCTACTCCATCAGCATCGACCTCGCGGACGACGGCCGGCTCTCCGCGCGGGCCGTCGGCAACGCGACCCTCCCACAGGGCTACCGGCTGGACCGGGCGGCCGTCGCCGACATGGTGGCGCTGGGGTGGTCCCCGCCCGGGGTGGTGGAGGGCTCCGGCGGGCACTTCGGCCTTACCGGCGACACCGACGAGGCGACCCGGCTGGCCGCCCTGCTCTCCCGCACCCTGCGGGACGTCTACGGCGCCCCGCACCCGGCGTTCCTGGTCTATCTGGTGCACGACGCCGAGGGCGAGCCCGTGCCGGTGGCGCCGCTGGGCACCGCGCGCAGCGAGTTCGGCCCGGACCAGGACGTCGAGGCGGACCTGGACGAGGCGCTGGCCGCCGCCGCGCAGGGGACGAGCACCGACGTGCTGGCCCTGGCCGAGCAGGTGCGGACCGTGGTCTCCGCCATGCTGAAGTCCGACTCCGACAAGTTGCAGGTCGACTCCGACGGCGACATCAACATCCGGGCCGGGTCGGCGATGGTCTTCGTGCGGGTCCGCGACAATCCGCCGCTGGTCGACGTCTTCTCGCCGGTGCTCACGGAGGTCGAGCCGACCGAGCGGCTCTACGTGAAGTTGTCCGAGCTGACCAACCGGATGCCGATCGGGCGGCTCTACTGCGCCGACGACACGGTCTGGGCGTCCATTCCGGTCTTCGGCCGCGACTTCCAGGCCACCCATCTGATGCTCGCCGTGCAGGTGATGACCGGCCTCGCCGACGAACTGGACGACCGGCTGCACGGCGAGTTCGGCGGGAAGCGCTTCTTCGGCGAGGGCGACAAGCCCGGCCTGCGGGACCAGGGCGAGCATCGTACCGGCATGTATCTCTGACGGCCGGCGAGCCTGACGACGGCGGCCGGCGAGACTGCCGCTGCGACCCGGAGGCGGGTGGGGGGGGGGCGGGGCCGGGGGGCCCCCCCCCCCCCCCCC